>NZ_FMYU01000005.1:0-144644 GCF_900101285.1 Desulfurella multipotens | reverse complement strand
TCATCTGTTTTACCAACAGCATTTGCAAGTTTTTCCAAAGCTATGCAGTAACCGTAGATAGCTCCATAGTAGTTAGCTTCAGCCTGCGTTAGAAGCGCTCTTGCATCAAGTATGTCTGTTGAAGTTGCAAGCTGGTTTAAGTAGCGCTCGTTGGTTAGTTTATAGTTTTCGTTTGCTTGAGCAAGTGCAGTTTGGGCTACAGATATATTGTGGTATGCTACCTGAGCCTGGTCATATGCGTTAAGTATTTGAGTTTTGGATTGTGTTTTGAGGTTATTTAGCTCATTTTGCAGGGCTATTTCTTGTAGTTTTGCAGCCTGGACATCGTTTTTGGTTTTACCCCAGTCAAATACATCCCAGTTTGCTATGATGTTTAAGCTGTATATAGAGTTATCTGAGTATGGGTTATTGCTCATATCAAGGTTTTGACCATTTCTGTTGTAGTTTGCTCTTAGTTGTAGCTGTGGGTAATAGCCAGACTTTACCATACCTACCTGTGCATTAGCCTTCTGGATTGCATAGCTTAGAGCTTTTATATCCGGGCGGTTGTCTATTTGGGCATAGAGTGAGTCAAGTGGTGTTTTTAAATCCACCACATCTGCTACCTGTTCAAATGTATGTGTTTTATCTATGGGTTCATTTAGCAATTGGTTTAGCTGAGCTATTGCATCTGTAAGGTTTGAGTAGGCTTGTTTTAGCTCTTGCTTTGCATTTGAGTAAGCTACTTCTGATTTTAGTAAATCTACCTTTGGTATAAGACCCTGTTTGTAAAAGCTTTGAGCGTCTTTTAGGTGTGATTCATACTGAGCAACTGCAAGTTGTCTTGTTTCCAGCATCTTTTGGTTGTACAATACATTAAAGTAAGCTATTTTTGCATTTGTTATAACCTGGTTTCTTATAACCTCTAAGTTTGCTTTTGAAAATGCTTCATCATACTTTGCATACTTGTACTTATTAATTAAATAAAAGCCTGTAAAAATTGGCTGTGTTATGGTTACATTCCACTGGTAGTTATTGTTTGAGCCCATAATCATCTTATTTCCATTAACAATCTGGTATGGTGGTTCATCAAGCCTTGTATATGAGTAACTTGTAGATAGATTTGGCAGAAAACTTTTAAAAGCACTTTGCTTTAATTCTTTGGAAGACTCATAAAGAGATTCGTACTGTTTTATCTGGTAGTTATTGTTTGAGCTTAAAGTCTGGACTTCACTCAAAGATAAAGCAAATGCAGTATTTGCAAACAAAGCTAAAATGGATATAGAAAGCAGGGTTTTTTTAAGGTGCATGGATACCTCCTTTGCGCATTAATCGAGTGTTTAGTTTATATTTTTATAAAGCCTATGTCAAGCTATTTTACGTACTGCTTTTTTTGTTTAATCCAAACAAATAGTATGCTGCAATAAGCAAACCAAACCATGGAAAAGCTACATACAAAGCAATTCTGCCATCTGGCATAAATGCCATAACTATAATTACCATAATCAAAAAGGCAATACCCAAAATATTTAAAAACGGATAAAATGGTAGGCGATATTTAGGCAATTCACTTTTTTCTAAGGAACCTCTAAACTTCATATGCATTATAAGTATAAGAAGCCAGACATACAATGCCCCTGTGGTAGCAACACTTGTTATAATTGTGAATACTTGTTTAGGTATAAAATAATTTAATATTACACCAATTAACATTACTATCGAAGAAAAAATAATGCCTATGTATGGTACTTTATTATTGCTTAACTTTGAAAAACTTGAAGGGGCATTTTTTTGAAGTGAAAGAGAATAAAGCATTCGTCCAGTTGAAAATAAACCACCATTTGTGCTGGAAAGCGCTGCAGTTATAACAACAAAATTTATAATACTTGCAGCTTTTGCTATACCCAGTTTTGAGAAACTTTCTACAAAAGGGCTTCCAAATGTGCCGATTTTAAACCATGGATATATTGATAATATTACAATCATTGGTAAAGCATAAAATAAAATTATTCTGTATATAACTTTATCAATTGCTGAAGGTAAAGTTACATTTGGATCATGAGCTTCTCCTGCAGTAACTGCTACAATTTCTATACCTAAATACGCATACACTACTATAATAAGCGAAAACAAAAAACCTTTTAATCCATTAGGAAAAAAACCACCATACTTATACAAATTACTAAATCCAGTAGGAATTCCGTGATTACCAAACCCAAAAAAGATTATAAAAGCCCCTACTACAATAAAAAACAGAATTGTAACTATTTTAATTATAGAAAACCAGAATTCTGTTTCTCCATAAACTTTTACTGCAACTAGATTTAAAAGCGTTATCAATATAACGGATATGAGTGCAGGAATCCATTGAGGTACACTTGGAAACCAAAAAGTAACATAAATGCCAACGGCAGTTATTTCTGCCATAACTGTAACCGTCCACATAAACCAATAAGTCCACCCTGTTATATAACCAGCCATTGGTCCTAATATGTGATCAGCCCAGGCACTAAAGCTTCCAGATACAGGATACACTACTGCAATTTCACCAAGTGCTCTTAAAACAATAAAAACAACCAATCCTACCAAAATATAAGACAAGATTAATGATGGTCCTGTAAATTTTATGCCTGTTGCAGAACCTAAAAATAAACCAACGCCAATAGCAGAACCCAAAGCAATAAGCTGGATGTGCCTATTTTTTAAATCTCTTTTTAGATTTTCTTTTAAGAAATTTTCATCCATTTGTTTTGACATGATCCCCTTCTAATATTAGATAATTTTTACTATAAATTTATTATTGTGTCAAATTTTAATTAATATTTTGTATATTCTTGTTCAATTAAATGTTTTAGCTTTATTATGGCATTCGTTTTAATCTGAGATACTCTGCTTTGAGTTTTTTTAATAATTTGTGCAATTTCTTTTACGCTAAAATCCTCATAATAATACATCGATAACACATCAAGTTCTATTTTTGAAAGTTTACTTAAAGCTTTTGTTAACATATTAATTTGTTCGCTTTCTTCTAAAATGTTTATTGCTGATTTTGAATTTTTATCTTCAATAGATTCTTGTAAACTAATTTCGTCTTCTAACATTTCATCAAGGCTTACAATATCTAAATTTGATACTTCAAGCATTGTTTTATGATATTCTTTCATTGTCATACCTGCTTTTGCTGCAATGCTTTTTTCTGATGCATCAAAAATATTTTCTTTTAAAAATTCTTTATGTGCTTTAGAAATGCTTTTTAATTTATCTCTTGTGTATCGTGAAACTACATCTACACTACGCAGCTTATCAAGTATTGCACCCTTTGCTTTTAATAAAGCATATTTGTAGAAAGCTTTTTCATCTTTTGTAGTATCAATATTTTCAAATGCTTTTAAAAGTCCAATCATTCCAACCTGAACAAAATCATCTTCATCATAAGATTCTGGCATTTTTACAACAATTTTTCTGACCATCCTTTTAACAATAGGGTAGAAATATTTAATTTGCTCGTCATTAAAACTTACATTATTAAAACCCATAAAATATTAAATGCTATTTTGATTACTTTTATCTGAATTTGAAATGTAATTAAATATCGTCGCCACTACTATGCCAAACATATAAAAGCTTATTGAAGTAACTATTATTTTCAATGTAGAATAAAAAAAATCACTACTTAAATACACAAATATCAAACAACTAACAATAAATGCTATTATACCAAATAAAGACCCAAACCACTTTGGATCAATCTCGTGATTCATTTCCAACCAACTTTAAAAACTCTTCTTCACTTATAGTTGTAATACCAAATTTTTTAGCTTTTTCAAGCTTACTACCGGCTTTTTCACCAACAACCAGATAATCTATGTCTTTTGATACGTTATCTTTAACTATACCACCAAGATTTTCTACCATTTCTTTTGCTTTACTTCTTGGAATATTTAAAGCGCCAGTAAATACAAATGTTTTGTTTTGCAATTTTGCAGAACTTTTAGTATCAATAAAGCTAATATGCTTAAGCAGATTTTTAACAGTATTTACGTTTCTTTGTTCTTTAAAAAAATTTACCACACTTTGAGCTATTTCTGGACCTATTCCATCTATTTGCATCAATTTTTCCTCATTTTTGAGCTCAATTAACTCTTCAAGTTTAAAATTAAGAGCAAGTTTACTTGCCACAAATTCTCCCACATGCTTTATGCCAAGTGCATATAAAAATCTAGCAAAAGTTGTTCTTTTACTTTTTTGAATATTTTCAAGTATCTTTTTTGCAAGCTTTGAGCCCATCCGATCTAATTTCAATAATTTGTCTTCATCAAGATTGTAAATATCGCTTACACTTTCAATAATTTTTTTGTCTACAAGTTGTTGTATAATTTTATCACCAAGACCTTCTATATTCATAGCATTTTTTTGTGCAAAGTGTTTAATTGATTCAACAATGCGTGCCCTGCAATCTATATTTGGACACACCAAATATGCGCCTTCTTCTTGTAATAAAGAATTACATTCAGGACAGTTTGTAGGTTTTTTAATCTGTATTTCTTTACCAGTTCTTTTCTCTTTTATACTTGCTACAACTTCAGGTATTACATCTCCGGCTCTTTGAACAAACACATGATCACCAATTCTTATATCTTTTTTGAACAATTCATCAAATGTATGAAGGCTTGCTCGTGATATTGTTACACCACCAATTTTTACAGGTTTTAGGATTGCAACTGGCGTAACAATTCCAGTTCTTCCAACATTAAAAATTATATTTTCTACAACTGTGGTAGATTGCATTGGAGGAAATTTAAAAGCTATTGCCCATTTTGGATATTTACTGGTGTAACCCAATTTTTCCTGCAACAAAAAATCATCAACTTTAAAAACCATACCATCTATTTCATATGGTAAATCCTGCCTTGCTTTTAAAAATGTTTGACGATAATCTATAGCTTCAAAAATATTTTTACAAAATCTATTTAATTCGCTAACTGGTAGACCAAGTTCTTTTAGGATCTGAAGGCTTTGTGTCTGTGTTTTGGGAATTTGATAGTTTTCAATACCTCTAATATAATAAACAAAAACTTTTAAGTTTCTTTTAGCAGTTTCTTTTGGGTCCAATTGCTTTAGAGAACCTGCTGCTGCATTTCTTGGATTTGCAAAAAGCGGCAAACCCATTTCTTCTCTGTATTCATTAATCTTTTTAAATTCTTCTTTTGTTAATATAACTTCACCTTGGACATCTAAAAAACTAGGTGGATTATCAACAAGCAAAATAAGCGGTAAATTTTTTATTGTTTTTATGTTTTTTGTTATATCTTCACCAATTATACCATCGCCTCTTGTAGAAGCAACTTTGAGCTTACCATTTTCATAAACTATATTTACTGATACACCGTCAAATTTTGGTTCAACACTATAAGCTATATCTTCTTCTATTCCTAAATTACGCTTTATTCTTTTATCAAATTCTATTACTTCTTCTTCGCTAAAAGCATCTTCTAAAGAATACATTCTGTACTTGTGTTCAACTTTTTCAAATTTTTCTGAAATATCAGAGCCTACTTTCTGTGTTGGCGAATTTTCATCGAAAAATTGTGGATATTGTTTTTCTAAATTTATAAGCTCTCTCATTAGCATGTCGTATTCACTATCAGAAATCACAGGTTTGTTTAGTACATAATAATAATAATTGTGACGGTTAATATCCCGCCTTAATTGTTCAATCCTTTTTTTTGCTTCTTCTTCATTCATTTTTTTAACACCATTGTAACATAATCTTCCAAAAACATAGTTTTTAGTGTTTCATAGCCCAATTTAGTAAATTCGTTTCTTATTTCAAAATTATATTCATAATTTATACCAGAAGCAATAAGTAAACCGCCTTTATTCAATAAATCATCAATTTTTTTAATATTGGATAAAATTATACTTGAGTATATATTTGCAAATATAACATCAAATGTTGATTTTATAGCATCGATAGTTGAGCATACAGTGTATATTTTGTTTAAGCGGTTATATTGAGCGTTTTCTTTTAAATTTATGCAAGCCTCAAGGCTAATGTCAAAGCACACAGCCAATTTTGCACCTTTTTTTAGACTTGCAAAGCTTAAAATGCCTGTACCTGAGCCTACATCAAGCACTTTTTTACCATGCAAATCTATTTTTGAAATAATCTCTAAACAGCTTTTTGTAGTTTCATGTTCTCCACTTCCAAATGCATTACAGTTTAGAATTATTGGTATTGCGTTAGGTTTAATATTATAGATTTCAAAATTTCCAGCTTCAACTATTTTCACTTTGGTATCGCCTGATTTTTATAGTCTTATCAAATTCAACATATGTAAAATTTTCACAAAAATCACCAATATTGACATATATTCCATTATTTATTTGTTTTAGCACAGGGTTGTGAGTATGTGCGAATAATACAAAGTCAAATCCTTTTTTAATTAGATTTTGGGCAAATTCTTCTAAGGCAGCATCTGTTCTTCTTAAAGTTTTGTTTTTTAAGTTTTTTTTGCTTATTTTTGATGCAATATTTGCTAATTTAAGCAAAAAAACAGGTGATATCAAATTTATAAGCATTAGAGTAAAACGATTTTTAAGGATATTGCGAAACATTAGATAAGCTTTATCCTTTTTATCAATACAATCACCATGTTCAATATAAAATAATTTTGAATCAATATTTTCTATTAACTCTTTTTTAACAACCTCAATTTTTGGTAAAAATTTTTTTATTGCTTCAAGCCTGTATTCGTGGTTTCCTTCAAATAAGTAAACTTTTTTTTCCTCAGATATCTTTTTAAGTAGGCTAATGAGCTTAATATGCTGACAAAACAAAAATTCATAACCATAGTAAAATTCAAATAAATCGCCAACTATGTATATTCTATCGTATTGCTTGTATATTGTATCTAAAAAAACCAAAAATTCCTCATTACCTTTATAATGTATGTCTGATAAAAAAAGTGCTTTCATGCGATCTCATTTACTTCATTTTTTATTTTTTTTCGTTTTTCCAATACAAATTTTACAATAAAATAAAAAAATACAGAAACTGGTATTGCAATTATTATGCTCCCAAACCATGTTATTAGGTAAATATGCAAACCTTTATGTAGCAAAAAATCAATTGAAAAGTTATTAATTACATTCAATTTAGTATTTAATAATAAAGCACCAATTTTATATGATAATGCATAAACAAACACAGTTGTCCAAGGATTGTTTAAAAGTGTACCGATTATTATAGATATTTTGTTTAGCTGAAACAAAAAAGCAATAATAATAGCCAGTATTGTATGAAATCCAAACGTTGGCGTTATAGATATAAATACCCCTATTGCAAATGAAAGAGCAATTTTTTTTGGCGTATCGTTTAGAGTAAACAGTTTATGGAGTAGCTTTTTTATTTTTTTTGCTCCCAAAACCTGATAATAGTTTTTCTATAAGTGTTTGTTTCTTTTCAAATTCATTAAGTCTATTTAAAGCAATTTTATTATTTGGTTCCCACTCTAAAATTTCTTTATATACTTTTTTTGCTGTATTTTTTAAACCAATTTTTTCATAGCAGTTTGCAAGTCCAAGTAAAGCATCTACATTATAGTTTTCCTGCTCTAATGTTTTTCTAAAATAATCAATAGCCTGTTTGTAGTAGCCCTTTGCCATATATGCTTTTGCAAAAAGAAAATAAATTTTGGCATTTTCATGATTTTTTTGAAGTATTTTTAATGTATTTAACGCATTGTCTATTTCGTTTTTATTTAAGAAATCTTCTGCTTTAAAAAGAAGGTATTTTGCATAATCACTGTCAATTTGTGTTGTAAATACGTTTTGCGTTTTTTGATGTGAATTTTTAATCTGGTTATATGCATTTGTAATATCTTGAAAAATGCTTGACAAATATAGTTTTTCTTCTTCGTTTTTTGCTAAATCAGGGTGATATTTTTTAGCTAACTGTCTGTATGCTTTAATTACATCATCTATACTTGCATCATTTGTTAAACCTAAAACTTTATAAGGATCCATTGTCATCTATCAAACATTTTTTTAAGTTTATTTAGAGCTTCTTTTTCTATTTGCCTAACTCTTTCTTTTGATATATGGTATTTTTCTCCAATCTCGTCTAAAGTATATCGTCTATCTAAATCAAGCCCAAATCTCATTTTAATAATATCTTGTTGCCTATTTGGTAATTGTTTTAAAAGTTTTCTAAGAACATTAATACTTGATTCATAAATGAATTCATCTTCTACAGATACGCTTTCATCTTCTAAAACATCCAGTAGATTGTTGTCACCATCTTCTCCTATGGCTTTATCTAAAGAATTAAATTTGAGTCTGCCAGTTTCAATATCTCTAATTTCTTTTTCACTAAAACCGCTTACTTTAGAAGCTTCTTCATTGTCCATTTCTTCGCCAAATTCTCTAAAATAAGCATCTTTTATATAGTTTAACTTATTTGATTTGGCCCGTGCTTTAATGGGTATTTTAATTGGTGAAGTTTGCTCGCTTAATGTTTTTAATATTGCTTGTTTTATCCACCATACAGCATATGAAATAAACTTAATATTTTTGTCTGGATCAAATTTTGAAGCAGCTTTAATTAACCCAATATTGCCTTCATTAATTAAATCAGAAAGCGGAACACCAAAATTTTTATAACGTTGAGCAATAGATACGACAAATCTTAAATTATGCTTAACAAGTTTTTTTAGCGCCTCTTTATCACCCTTTTGAATTTTTTTAGCTAATTCAATTTCTTCGTCTTTTGTTAGAAGAGGGATTTTTGATATTTCATCAAGGTATTGATTTATAGAATCTTTTACTTCTGATTCTTTTTCTTTAATTTTTATTTTATTTTTTTCCATATAGTTTTATCTTTATAATCTTCTAAAATAATACCTGCATTAAGCAATTCATTACGTATACTATCTGCTAATGCATAATTTTTTTCCCTTTTTGCTTTGTTTCTTTGCTTAATTTTTTCTTCTATCCATTGGTTATTTTCTAAATTATACCATTCTTTATAAGATTTATCAAATACTCCCAAAACCTGTGCAATTTTAGACATAGAATTTAAAAAGGTTTTTTTTAATTGTAAAGATGGCGTTAGATTGTTTTTTTGGCAAGTGTCTAGATAAAGATTGAAATCTTTTATGCAGTTAAATACTTCGGCAATAGCTTGAGGTGTATTAAAATCATTATCCATAGCATTTTCAAAGTTAAAAATTAATGTTTCAATCGAATCAATCCTAAAAGCTTCATCGCCAAATTTAGTATTATCAAGCCTCATTAAAAATGTATAATAGCGATTTAGAGCTTCTTTTGCAGCCAAAAGCCCATTATATGAAAAGTCAATTGGATTTCTGTAATGCGTAAGAAGCATGTAATATCTAAGTGTTTCTCCATTAAATTTTTTTAATACATCCCTTATTGTAAAAAAGTTACCCAATGATTTAGACATTTTTTCGTTGTTAATCTTAATAAAACCGTTATGTATCCAGTATCTTACAAATTGTTTGTCACTTAAGGCTTCACTTTGAGCTATTTCGTTTTCATGGTGAGGAAAAATTAAATCTTCACCACCACCGTGAATATCTATAGTTTCACCTAAATAGTACATACTCATTACAGAACATTCAATATGCCAGCCTGGTCTGCCTTTACCCCATGGCGAATCCCAGCTTGGTTCGTTAGGTTTAGATTTTTTCCATAAAACAAAATCCAGTGGATCTTTCTTGTTTTCGTTTATATCAATCCTTGCCCCAGCTTTTAGCTCTTCAATTTTCTTATGTGACAACTTACCATAGGCTTCAAATTTGCTAACACTGTAGTAAACATCGCCATCAACTTCATAAGCGTAACCTTTTTCAATTAGCTTTGATATAAAATCGATTATATCTTTTATATGCATGGTTGCTTTTGGCTCAAATGTTGGTTTTTTTATGCCAATAGCTTCCATATCTGTGTAAAATTCTTTTATGTATTTTTCACTAATTTCATCAAAGGGCTTGTTTTCTTCATTAGCTTTATTGATAATTTTATCATCTATATCTGTAAAATTCTTAACAAACTTTACATCATAGCCTTTATATAATAAATATCTATATATCACATCAAAACATATAGCGCTTCTGGCATGTCCAACATGACAGTAATCATAAACGGTAACACCACATACATACATTGTAACAATGTTATCATTTAAAGGTACAAATTCTTCTAACTTTTTTGTTTGTGTATTAAATATTTTTAGCATTATTTTTTAACACCTCTAAACTCAAAATATGGATTTATTGGATATTCTTTTTTTAATTGCATTAAATAATCATAAGCTTTTTGCGTGTTACCCATTGCTTTGTAGGTTTTGTATAACATAAACAAGCATGCATCAGTTTTACCACCTTCTAATGTAGGTTTTTTGGGAAAATTATTTAGACAATCAGAAAAATAATTCAATGCTTTATCATAATCGTTTAAATTATAATAACTATTTCCTATCCAAAATACAGCATTTTGTTCCAATGTTGTATGTGGATAATCTTTTAAAAATAATAAAAATTTTTCCAAAGCTTTTGAAAAATCTCTTTTCATGTATATAGATAGGGCATCATTATATACTTCCAAAGCCTCAGAAGAAGGTGAAGCGGTTTTTTTACTAGCTTTTTCTTGTTCTTTTTTTTGTTTGATTTCGTTGTTTTCAACTTTTTTTTGAATTTCTTGAGTGTTTTTTGAAAATACAACTTTAGCTGGAGGAATTTTACTTATTATATTATTTGTGCTATTGTCAAAACTTGCTTCTACAACAGTTTTTTCTGAAATTTTGACTTTTTTAGTTGAATTTGTAGAATTTTCTAATAAATCTATTTTTTTTGTTAGTGCATTTAATTTTTCTTCTATTGCATGCACTTTTGGTTTTATAATATCCAAATCCCTGCTATTTTGATCTGTCGCATTTTCAATTTTACTCAATTTATAATTTATATTTTGTATCTGTTGATTAGAAACACAAGAAGACACCAAAAGGATTACGCAAAGCAAAACCAAATTTTTTAACATAAGGTCTCCCACCACTTTTTCGTTATTGTAAATAATTTTCTTAATAAGTCAAGCTACTACTAAACCGTTTTTATACCTTGACTTATCTCATAAATTTATGTATATTAACAATGTTGCTTGTAATTTTTTTGTGTAATTTCTCCCTACATTATATGAGGGCGTAAAGGTTGTAAAATGAATGTTTTTGAAGAGACTCTTACAAAAATTTTGAAAAATTCCATAGAAGCTATGGGTTATGAATTGTATGACCTAACATACTCAAAAGGTTCTAAAAAAGGAAAGCTTACTGTATACATAGATAAAGCTGGTGGCGTAAGCTTAAATGACTGTGAAGTGGTAAGTAAACACATATCTGTTGTCCTTGATGTTGAAAATATTATACAAGAAAGTTATATTCTTGAAGTTTCAAGTCCTGGCATAAACAGGAACCTTAAAACTAAAAAACACTATGAAGACTCAATTGGTAAAGAGTGCTTAATTAATCTATTTAATCCAATAGATAATCAAAAGAACATTTCAGGAAAAATTGTTAGTGTAACGGATGATGGCGTTGAAATTCAAAGTGGCCAATCAAAAATTTTCATTGATTATAAAGATATTAAAAAAGCTAAGTTAAACTTAATTTAGTGGGGGAAGCAGTGAGAGAAATATTTGAGATTGCAAATGTAATAGCAAAGGAACACAATATAAATTCTTCAGCTGTAATTGAATCACTTGCTGAAGCTATAAAGATTTCAATTGCTAAAAAATATGGAGAGGATTGTGTAGTAAAAACTTCTCTAGATACTCAAAATCAGATTTTTAACATTTATATAGAAAAAAGGGTTGTTGAAACGCCAAAAAAGCATAATGAAATTTCACTTGAAGAAGCTAGAAAAATCGATCCAAATGTAAATATTGGTGATTATGTAGATGTGGAGTTTGATCCAGAAGAATTAGGCAGAATTGCAGTTTCTACTGCCAAAAATGTTATGTCTAAAATGTTTAAAGATTTAGAAAAACGCGTAACATACGAAGATTACAAAAAAAAAATAGGTAAAATTGTAACAGGTGAAATATGGAGCGTAGGTGTTTATAATGATTGTATAGTTGATTTTAAAAATGCTATAGGAATACTACCAAAAAAAGAACAATCTCCAGGCGATAAATACGTGGTTGGTGAAACTATAAAAGCTTACGTAATGGATGTACTTGAAGAACCAAAAGGTGTTAAACTTATTCTTTCAAGAACGCATCCTGGTTTTGTAAAAGAGCTTTTCATGAAAGAAGTTCCAGAAGTAAGAGACGGTAGTGTAGAAATAAAAGCTATAGCTAGAGAACCGTCAAAACGTACAAAAGTAGCGGTTTACTCAAAAGATTCAAAAATTGATCCGATCGGTACATGTGTTGGTGCAAAAGGAACTCGTATTTCTGCAATTGTAAAAGAATTGGGCGACGAAAAGGTTGATGTAATAAGATGGAGTGCAAATTTAAGCATTTACATTAAAAATGCCCTAGCACCTAGCAAAGTATCCTATATAGAACTTTATGAAGATGAAAAAAGGGCAAAAGTATATGTTCCCGATGAAGAATTTTCAGCTGCTATTGGCAAAATGGGAGTTAATGTGAAACTTGTAGCAAAACTTACTGGTGTTAATATCGACATAATAAAAGAATCCGAAATGGATAAAAATATTCAAGAAGAAAAACCTAAAGAAACCGAAAAAACAAAAGAAGAAATAATCGATGAATTAATGTCAGTTGAATCGATAACAGAAAATTTAGCAAATAAGCTCTATGATAGCGGAATTAGATCTTTAGAGCAATTAAAAACTTTAAGTCTCGATGATTTAAAAAATATAAAAGGTATTGGTGAAAAAAGAGCTCAAAAGATCTTCGATGTATTAAATCAAACCACTTAAAGGGGGTAATTAGTGAGAGTATATGAAGCAGCGAAAAAGCTTAATATAAAAAGTAGCGTACTTATACAAAGACTACACAATTTGGGAATTGATGTTAAAAGCAATTTTAGTACAATACCGGATGATATATTAGATAAGTTAGAAAATAAAGAAAAACCACAAAAAACTCCAGAAAAAGAAGAATCACAAAAACAAAAAAAGCAAAAAATGGAAGAAAAACCTAAAATTGACGAAAAGCTTAAAGAAAAACCAAAAGAAAAGCGACCTGAGTTTATAAGTGCTAAAAAAAAGGAGCTTATTGAAGCATCGCTGCCACAAAAATTAAAGGGCAAAAAAAAGCACTATAAAAAACCATCCAAAGAAGAACAAGAAGAGCAAATCAAGACAATTCAAATAGGAAAAAACACTACAGTGTTTGAGTTTGCATCGATGCTTGATGTAGATTTTTCAGAAATAATTCAAAAATTATTTGCACTTGGCATAATGGTTAGAAAAAACGACATTATAGATCTAGATGCCGCAAAAATAATTGCTCAAGACTATGGCGTAGAGGTTGAAGAAAAAACTTTAGAAAAAACCATTTTAGAAGAAACGGAAAGTCTCGATGATGAAAAAGATTTACAGCCACGACCTCCAATTGTTACAGTAATGGGGCATGTTGATCACGGAAAAACTTCAATACTTGATGCAATTAGACACACACATGTAGTTGCGAAAGAATCAGGTGGAATTACACAGCATATTGGCGCATATTCTGTTAACTATAAAGGTAAGCAAATTACTTTTTTAGACACACCAGGACATGAAGCATTTACAGAAATGAGAGCCCGAGGTGCACTTTTAACTGATATTGTTGTTCTTGTTGTAGCAGCTGATGACGGTGTAATGCCACAAACAATAGAAGCAATAAACCATGCAAAGGCAGCAAATGTTCCTATTGTTGTAGCAATAAATAAAATAGATAAACCAAATGCTAACCCAGATAAAGTAAAGCAAGAACTGTCTCATCACAATATAATACCAGAAGAGTGGGGGGGGGAAAATTTATTTGTAAATGTAAGCGCAAAAAAAAATATTGGTATTGATGATTTGCTTGAGAGTATTTTGCTACAAGCAGAGATTATGGAATTAAAAGCAAATCCAAACAAGCGCGCAAAAGGTATTGTTTTAGAAGCAAAACTTGACAAGCAAAGGGGACCTGTTTGCGATGTTGTTATTCAAGAAGGTACACTAAATGTAGGAGATAGCATAGTAGCTGGTATTGCTTACGGTAAAGCTAAAGTACTTATTGACGATAAAGGAAAAAGAGTTAAAAAAGCCACAGTTTCAATGCCTGTGGAAATTCTTGGTCTCCACGATGTGCCGGAAGCAGGGGATGTGTTATTTGTGGTTAAAGATGAAAAAACAGCAAAATCGATAGCTGAAGAAAGAAAAGAAAAATACAAGGCAAGTTTACAAAAAAAATCTGCTGTTAGCTTAGAAAATATATTTGAAAGCTTATCTTCAGGTCAAATAAAAGAACTTCCAATTTTGATAAAAGCTGATGTGTTTGGTTCTATTGAAGCAATTTCAAATTCTGTCCAGAAAGTATCAACAGATGAAGTTGCTGTTAAAATAATACATTCTGGCGTAGGCGAGATTACAAAATCTGATGTAAATTTAGCAAGTGTTTCCAATGCAATTATAATAGGATTCAATGTAAGGCCTTCAAATGATGCCCTAAAACTTGCAAATGATTTAAAAGTCGAAATTAGAACATACAAAATTATATACGATATTATAGAAGATATAAAAAAAGCCTTATCCGGTTTACTCTCACCAACCATTGAAGAGGAGATCTTAGGTAGAATAGATGTCAGGGAAGTTTTCAGCGTGCCAAAAATTGGTAATGTAGCAGGATGTTATGTAACTTACGGTAAAGTTACAAGAAATTCAAAAATACGTGTTATTAGAAATGGCGTAATAATTTTTGAGGGATCTATTGCATCTTTAAAGAGATTTAAAGATGATGTCCAGGAAGTTGTTGCTGGATATGAGTGTGGTATTAGAATCGACAAGTTTAACGATATAAATGTTGGTGATCAGCTCGAATCATATATATTAAAAGAGATTAAAAAAACACTTTAGAGGTGTGTGGTATTTTGTTTATTGGCATACTTATTGTTGAATTATTATTAAAAGATGCTTTTAATATAAAAGATAGAAGAAACATAATTTCAAGCATTATTAACAAACTAAGGGCAAATTATAATGTGTCTGTTGCAGATGTATCAGAAAAGATACTTTATAATAAAGCTACATTGGCAATTGCTACGGTTTCTAATAAAAAAAGTGCAACCGAAAAGTTTATGGACAACATTTATAATTTCATTTTAAATAATTATTTAATAGAAATTTTACATATAGAAAGGCAGATATTATGAATACAAAACCTTATAAAAGAACACAAAGAGTATCAAGTACGCTGAAAAAAATAATTGCAAATGTTATTGAATTTGATCTTAATGACGAACGCTTAAAAAGCGTTACAATAACAGATGTAGAATTAAGCAAAGACTTTAAATACGCAAAGATTTACTTTAGTTGTGAATTAAGTGAAATTTCAAAAAAAGAAATTACTAACCTAATAAATAAATCCAGCGGCTTCATAAGCAGAAAAACTTGTGAAAAAATACAGTTGCGTAACAAGCCAACATTTAGGTTTGTTTACGATAAATCCATTGAAAATGGTTTTAAAATTGATGAAATATTGAGGCAGATTAAAAATGAGTGAACATATATTAGAAAAAATTGGATATTATTTAAAAAATTACAATGATTTTCTCATTGTAGGGCATAAAGATCCGGATGGTGATGCAATAGGCTCAAGTTTAGCTCTTTATAAAGCGCTAACTGAATATGGTAAAAATACTATCGTAGCAAATACATCCAAAATATCTGATTTATACTTTTTTCTTGATGATGTAAAGAATATTTTACAACTACAAAACAATGAAAAAGCTCAAGTTATTATTACAGTAGATAGTGCTGATTTTGAAAGGACTAAACTTGACAAAAATTATGTTAAAGACAAGATTTTAATAAATATAGATCATCACCCAACAAATACACAATATGGCAATATTAATTATGTCGTACCACAGGCAGCTGCAGTAGGTTGCTTAATCTACGAAATTTTAAAGTTTAATAATATACCAATAAGTCTTAAAACAGCAGAATACTTATACTTAAGTATATTAACAGACACGGGATCTTTTAGGTATTCATCAACTAGCGCAAATGCTTTTAGAATCGCTTCAGATCTTATAGACTTAGGCGTTAAGCCGTGGAAAATCGCATATAATATATATGAATCTAAAAAATTATCTACATTAAAATTAATGGGGCAGGCTATAAATACAATAACACCTTATTACAACAATAAACTTATAATAATGCATATTACACAAAAAATGTATAATGAGACAAACACTACTTCAGATGATACAGAAGGTTTTGTTAATATTGCAAGAAGTGTAAAAGGTTGTGAAGTAGGAGTTCTATTAAGGGAAGATAGACCAAATTTTATAAAAGTAAGTTTACGTTCGAAAGATGAAGTAGATGTATCAAATATTGCAGCATCTTTTGGTGGCGGTGGACATAAAAATGCCGCTGGATTTGAACTGGAAGGTAGTATAGAAGGTATTAAAGAAAAACTTATTAAAGCTTTTTCTTTTTTATCATGAATGGTATTCTGCTTATTGATAAACCAAGCGGTATTACTTCATTTGATGTCGTTAAAAAAATAAAAAAAATTTTTAATGTTAAAGTTGGTCATAGCGGGACTTTAGATAAATTTGCATGTGGATTAATGGTTATTGGAATAGGAAAAGCCACAAAATTATTATCTTTTTTTGAAAAAAGCTATAAAGTATACAAAGCAAAAATAACATTTGGTTTTGAGACAGATACACTAGATATTACAGGAAACATTGTGTATCAAAATAATAAAATACCCAATTTAGATGATATATTAAAAACCATCACACAAAATTTCATCGGTAAAATTGAACAAATTGTGCCTATATATTCTAATGTTAAAGTATATGGCAAAAGGCTCTATAAATATGCACTTTCAAACCAACACGTTGTTTTACCCAAAAAAACAGTTTACATATCATCTATTGATATATTAAATTACAATAATGGTGTCTTAGAGATAAAGATAACCTGTTCCAAAGGAACCTACATTAGAGCACTTGCAAGAGATATTGCAAGATCAATTAACTCTTATGCAACTGTTACCTATTTAGAGAGATTATATATTTTCCCATTTAGTATTAAAGATGCTGTGGAATTATGTTGTGTCAGTCAAAATCACATTATTCCTATTGAAAAAGTAAAGTATATTACTAAAATAGATATGTTGGAGGTGTCTAATGGAATCGCAAATTAAAATAAAAGGTTGGTGTAAAGAATATCCCGGAGAACGTCCACCAAGATTTTTAAGAGCTTTTTTACTTTTTTTCATTGGCATAGAAGAATCCCATGGCTATGATTTAATCGAAAAATTAAAGAATATGGGTATACATTATGAAAATTACGAGCTAGGTTATGTTTACAAAACTCTTCGTACAATGGAAAAAGAGGGACTTATTAAATCCAAATGGAATTTGCAAGAAAAGGGCAATGCAAGGCGAATTTATGCCATTACAAAAGCCGGCAGGGATAACTTAGCAAAATGGGCTGAGATACTAACAAATCTCAGAGATAGTATAGATAGTTTTCTTGGTGAATACGAAAGAATATACAAAAAAGAGCAAAATAATTAATACTAAATGTACTTAGTTTCAGTAAAATCACTTAAACCTAATGACATTTTAGGAAAAGCTATTGTAAACGAAAAAGGCCAGGTTCTTTTAAATAAAGGTGTAAAGTTAGACGAACATTACATTCATTATACTTGATAAATATGGTTATCAATTTGTATATGTCGAAGACGATGATACAAAAGATATTATTATAGAAGATGAAATAAGTGATGAGCTAAAAAATAAAGCAATAAAAACTATCAAAAAAGTTTTTGATGTAGTAACTCCTACGAAAGATGATAATGTAGATGATTATAAAGAGATTGTAAAAAAAATAGAAAAAGGTGAAATTAAAAAAAAGTTAGCTGATTCTCCTTTTATTAAGTCGATAGAATCTATAGCTTTTGATATTGTTAATTCGTTGGCTGATATAAAAGTTTTAAATGGATTATCAAGCCTTAAAAGGCAGGATAGTTTTACTTACCAGCATTGCCTTGATGTTACAATTCTTTCTGTTGCGCTTGCAAATAAGCTATTATATACAAAAAAGAAACTTATTGAATTAGCAAAAGGTTGTTTGCTACACGATATAGGTAGGATTCTAATAAATAAAAGTCTATATACTCAGCCAAGAAAACTTTCTAGCCAAGAATATGAATTAATAAAAAAACATCCTCAAATAGGCTATTTAGTATTAAAAGACATTACGCAAGTTGGAATCATTGCTTCTCATATAGCATACCAACATCATGAACAACAAGACGGTCTGGGTTATCCAAGAGGACTAAAAGGAAACAATTTATTGCCAACTCCAGATAAATCAACAGAAGAAGGATACATTATGCCTTTAGCCGAAATTGTTAGCATCGCAAATATCTATGATGCTTTGGTGTCGCCTAGAGCATATAGATCTGCTTATACTCCAGATCAGGCTTTTTTTATTATGAAAAGATTAGCTGGAACGCAACTCAATATTGAAGCATTTAGAGTGTTTTCTGATATTATTCCAATTTATCCTATTGGTACAACCGTGTACATTTTAAACGGGAAATATAAAAATTTTATAGGTGTTGTTTCAAAAGTAAATCAAGAAAATTTAACACGTCCTACAATAAGATTGTTATATAATTCTTCAAAAAGGAGAATAACTCCACTTGAAATAGACTTGGTAAAAAATCAGCTTATAAATGTAGCCGGTATAATTATTTGAGTTCTTTTTCTGCTTTATAGATACCTATTCCTAAAATTATTATAATAATTACTGATATTACTAATTTGATTGGGAGCCCAAAAACAGTTTTACCTAAATGATCTTTTATTAAAATCGATGTACCAAGTATAATGGAACTAATTATCAAACTAATACCTATCTGCCTAGCTACAAGACGGATTGTATTTATAAGTTTATCAAGTTCGTTAATTTGAATTTCAATTTTTACTTGACCGCTTTCCAAAACATCTTCAGCTTTTTTGAATAAAAAAGGAATTTTATTCGCTATTATCGCATAAGTAGCATTAGGTTGTAGAATTTTTTTTAGAATTCTAAAAGGTGAGTAAAGTTTTTTTGCAAAACTTTCAAAATAAGGTTTTGCTATTTCTGTAAAGTTAAAATCTGGATAAAATTGTCTTCCAACTCCGTCTGCTATAATGATGGCCCTTAAAAGTCTAAGTGAGTTTTTGCTTATTATAATATTATATTTTTTTAATATTCTAAATAAATCTCTCAAAACCTTTGATATATCAATTCTTTTTAATGGTAGAGAATGATATATGTCTATTAGTTCTACAATATCTGATTTAAGGTAAGCATTGTTTAGGATATTTGCGTTTAATGTAAAATTTGAAACAGATATCAAAATTTTATCAGCATCTTTTTGTATAAATCCCAGTATCATTTCTACCAAATTTAATTTATCATCTTCTGTAACCCTACCGACCATTCCATAATCTAAGTAACAGATTTTTCCATCATGCATTATTATGATATTTCCCGGGTGTGGATCTGCATGGAATAGACCAATATCAAAAATCTGTGTCCAAAAAACCTTAGCGCCTTCTATAGCAAGTTTTTGAGTATCAAATCCTGCTTGTCTGATGCTTTCTATGTTTGTTGCCTTATAGCCATCTATAAATTCCATAGTAAGTACATTGCGTGAGGTGTATTCCCAAAATACCTTTGGTACATAAACATTCTTAAATTGGGCCAAATTTTCTTTAAATGTTTGCATGTATTGAGCTTCGATCTCATAATCAAGCTCTTTTTTGATTGTTTCTTCAAACTCCAATATAAAAGGCTTAATTTCAAAATTAAAGTATAATTTTAATTTTGAATTTAAATAATCACCAATCTGTTTTAGAAGTTCTATATCAGATTGTATAATTTTTTCTATATTTGGTCTTTTTACTTTAATGGCAACAGTTTGCCCATCAACAAGAATTGCTTTGTGTACCTGGCCAAGTGAAGCGCTTGCTTCAACATTTTCGTTAAAATATGAAAAAATTTCATTCAAAGGTTTTTTAAATTCTGTTTCTATAATTGCCTTAACTTTGCTAAATTCAAAAGGTGTAACATCATCTTGAAGTTTCTTTAATTCTTCTATAAATTCATATGGCAAAATATTTTCTTGAGTGGATAAAAGCTGACCAAATTTTACAAAAGTAGGCCCTAATTCTTCGAGTAATTTTCTAAACTGCTCTGGAGTTGTAGAGGTTTTAGTTTTTCGAAACTTTATATTTTTTGTAACAAAACCAAAGCCATATTTAGCAAGTATAAATGATATTTCACGAAATCGTTTTATGTTTCCAAAGGTTCTTCTTATTTCCATCGTTTATATATATCGTTTTCAATACCTGTAACATCTAATACTTTACCAACAACAAAATTGACTAAGTCATCTATTGTTTTGGGGTCACCATAAAAAGCTGGAGTAGGCACAGCAATATTTACACCAATTTTTGCCAACTTCAGCATATTTTCAAGATGTATTGAAGAAAAAGGCATTTCCCTCGGACAAATTGTAAGAGTTCGCCTTTCTTTTATTGCTATATCACATACTCTAGTTATCAAATTATAAGAAAATCCGCAAGCAATGCTTGCTAGAGTTTTAACAGAACATGGTATAACTATAGTTTTATCAACCAAAAAAGAACCACTGGCAATAGGAGAATAAAAATTATCGTTATCAAAGTACTCTATGTTTAAAAATTTAAAAAAATCTATTAAATCAATATTTGCCTCTTTTTTTGCAATATTGATTGCCTCTTTTGATGCTACAGCATAAATTTTGTATTTATTGGTATAGCTTAAATATTCGAGCAATTTTCTCGCGTATATAATACCACTTGCGCCGCTTATACCTACAACAATTTTCATTGAATTATTTCAACTTTTTTTAAACCAATTACCTTAGCATTGCCAATTCTTTTTGAATGAAACTCTATTTTTATTATATCACCTTTATAACCCATTTGCAAAGCTTTTGCGCTTGTTTGTATATCAATACCATCTTTATCATATACAGCACTTACAATATCGCCATAATTAACTAACATTTGTCTTTGGGTATTATAAAAAGTAAAGTAACTACCTTGCTTTATGTTCCCTAGCGCTTTTGCACCAATAATTGAGTCTTTACTCGTAATTACATAAGAGGGCACATAATCTACCTTTTTGTATTCTATATCGTCTTTAGATATTACCTGATAGCTTCTTATATCCTGACTGGCTATGGGTACCAAAGAATTAATTTTTTTTAAATATTGTATAAAAAAATTTCTATAAACTTGATTATTAAGTATAACTGTTAATTGGATCCAACTATATTCGCCATAATTTTTTATACCGCTAATACTTAAAGTATAATGATTGTAAGGCAAAGCTATTGGTAATTTTGTTTGTATAATTAAATCTTTTTCGCCCATTAATCTATATATGGTATCAGCTGTGATTAAAAATGCCTTTCTCTTTACTATAGAATATTCTCCACATACACTATAATGCATATTGTTGCTATTTAATACACTTTTTAAATAATTGGCATCAATTTTTGTAGTTTCATTTGGCATAGGAGCTAAAGAAACTGGCATTTTTTCTATATTTTTGGGATATTTTGAAGCTATATTAGATATAAAAATCCTATCTGAGTTAACTTCAACATTTTTTATTAAATCGATATCACAAGCCTGTGCAACAACATATATTAAAATAAATATTACTAATAGTAAGCTACTGCTTGAGATTATTGGCAGTTTGCAACATTTGATCAGATGTTTGTATAACTTTTGCATTTGTCTCATATGCTCTTTGCGCTGCAATCATATCAACCATTTCTTGAACAACACTAACGTTTGACATTTCAAGATAACCTTGGTTAATAGTGCCAAGACCATTTATACCAGGTGTACCAAGCGTAGGCGTACCTGATGATACTGTTTGTTGAAATAGATTTTGACCAATAGCTTTAAGACCTGCTGGATTTGCAAAAAAAGCTAACTGAATTTGACCAAGCTGCGTGGGCGTTGTTTGACCAGCTTCCAACACAGATATAGTGCCATCATTTCCCACACTTATTGAAGTTGTATCCTGTGGAATAGTAATCTCAGGCGATAAGGGGTAACCATCTGGAGTAACAATTCTTCCATTATTGTCCAATTTAAAATTTCCAGCTCGAGTATATGCTATTGTACCATCTGGCATTGTTATTTGAAAAAAACCACTACCTTGTATAGCTAGATCAAGTGGATTTCCAGTTTCTTGAAGACTTCCTTGCATGAAATTTTTTGACACATCTGCAAGTTGCGAACCTAAACCAATTTGAATACCTGTTGGTTCTACAGTGTTGGATGTAGTGTTTACACCTGCTTCTTTTTGCGTTTGGTATATTAAATCTTCAAAGTCTGCTCTGGAACGTTTAAATCCTACTGTATTTACGTTTGCCAAGTTATTTGCTATTACGTCTATATTTGTTTGCTGGCCTTGCATGCCTGTGGCTGCTGTCCACAAAGCCCTAATCATTTTTTACTTCCTCCTTTTTTATGTTAGACTGCCTATTTGAATAGTATTTGGTACCAATTGATTTGCAAATGTTGATATAACTTTCTGATAACTATCATATGAGCGCTGGTTTTGTATAAGTTCAACCATTTCTTTTACAATATTAACGTTTGATTGTTCTAAATAACCCTCTTTTAAAGTAAAGCTCGCTGTTAACTGTGGTTGCATATTATTAACTGGAACAAAACAATTATCTCCAACCTTTCTTAAATTTGCATAATTGTTGAAATCTCTTATTGCAATTGTATCTACTTGGGCACCATTTTCTAACACAGCCCCAGTTTGAGAAAAAGTTGTTTGAGAACTGACTTTGATAAATTTTCCATTTTTAAAATAATTATCACCAAGAACTGGATAATTTGTACCTCTTTGAACCAATATTCCTTGATTGTTTATACCAAATTGACCATCCCTTGTGTATTGTATGCCGTTTGGTGTTAAAACAGCAAAAAAACCTTTGCCTTCAATAGCAAAATCCAGTTTATTTCCTGTTTGCTCCAATGAACCTTGAGAAAAATTTATATAATCTTTATCCATATGAACAACAGAATTCACCGTTTCATTTATAAAATTGGCAGCAAGTTTAGTGTCCGGTGGTATTGGAAGATTAGCATTTGCATAACCATTAACTTCTGACCAGCTTTTTTGATTTATACCTTCACTTTTAAAACCAATTGTATTTGCATTTGCAATGTTGTTTGCAATATTATTTACCCTTTGTGCTGCTATAATCATTGCGCTTGCAGATGTATAAATACCACTTAACACGTTATACCTCCTACCCATTATGATATAGCAAAATCTGTTCTTAATTTAATAATTCATTATTTTTTACTGTTTGAGCTATATCTGGCAGTAAAGTATGGTGATTATTTACTATATCTTGAGTTATCTCCCAAATAGCAACGCCACCCAGATTCATATCAAAAGCATAACGAATCTTGGCATTAATAGACGAAGGATCATCAAAACTATAATAAATCCTATTTTTCTTATTTATAAGATATGGTGTTTTTGTCATAAAATCCCAAAAATACTGATAATCATCGCTTTTTAAGAGCGATAGAATATTTCTATAAGTAGCAGCAAAAGACTGGTTAAATTCCTGACAAGGCTCATCAGAATTAAAAGCTCTTCCATAAAATGGTATGCCAAGTAATATGGATTTAGATTTAACACCCCTTGCAAGCCAATATTCAATACTTTTTTGTATGCTGTGTGAATTACAAAAGCCTGGTGTAAGCGGTGCATTGTATCCACTAATGCTACTCCATGCGCCTGAATAATCATAAGTCATAACTACAAAATAATTAACAAAATTTTTCAAAAAATCTATGTCAAAATACCTACCACTATAATTAGAAAAAGGTAAGTCTATATTTATTATATAGTTTTCTCCAAGATTTTGTCTCAAAAATTCTACAAATTTGTTTAAATTATACGCATCATCTGTATTTTTTGGAAATTCCCAATCAATATCAATTCCATTATAATTATTTTTAACAACAAAATTTATTAGTTGGTAAGCAAACTTATAAAATAAATCCTTATTGTTTAAAACAACAGAAAATGATTGTGAGGTGTTGCCACCACCAACTGATAATAAAACTTTAATATTTTTATTTTGAGCTATATTTATAATTTCACTATTATCAAAATTTTTAGGCACAATAAGATTGCCTTTTTCATCGGGCCAAACAAATGCATGATATAACAAATTAATATTATCGTTAATTGCAATTTGTGGTGGAAATTTTTTCTGCTCCCAAAATGGGTAAAAACCAGCAATCAAAAATGTAGAAACTTTAGTTGTTTTTCGCTCAATTACTGGCTGCTGCTCTACAATTTTAGAAATATTTGGTGTATAGCTGCAGCCAGCTAACATAACTAACGCTATAATAAGCGTTAAAAATTTCATTGTTATTTGTTAATTTTTATATTGTCCTGTTTTTTTAATTCTTCAATATATTGATCCAGTGCTTGTTTCTTTTTCATATTTGTTAAATATTGAGCAATCTCAGGTTTTACCTTACTTAAAGGTAGCAGTTGTCCTTTAGAGTCTTTTAATCTTGATTTATTTTGGTTATAAAAGTCAGTTATTTCTTTGTCAGTGGGTGTAAAATTTTGATTTCCAAATTTCTTCTGTAAAAGCGCATTGATCAAAATATTGTCTGTTTGAGCTTTAATTTCTTGGGCAACTACAGGGTCTTTTTCTAAATTAAGTTTCTTTGCTTCATCCAATAATACTCTTTCACTAATAAGTGAATTAAGCACATTTTCTTTTACTTGTTCTTTGTTTTTATCATTAACAACACCAGCAGGAAGAGATTTCATAATATTATCCACAGCCGATTGTGTAATTTCGTACCCGTTTACAGTGGCTAAAACTTTATCCTGAGTCTGGGCAAAAGCAGTAGTCGTCAAAAAAACCATTACCATAAATAAACTTGCCAAAAACTTCATACACACTCCTTAAAAAATCAATTTTTTCTATGCCTATTGTAGACTATAGCAAATAGTTTTGTCAACATTAAAAATATTCATTTTGTTATTGACAAAGTTTCAATATTGTATAATCTTGAAATCAGGAGGAAATTATGGAAATTAAAATTGTAAAAATTGTTACGGGTGAGACAGTAATTGGCACAAAAGTTTCAGACTATTTAGAAGATGTTGCATTAATTCAGGTAATTCCATCTTCTGGTGGTATTCAACTTGCTATATTGCCTTATGGTTTTCCATTTGAAGAAAAAATCGGCGGTAAAATTCCATTGGATAAGATTGTATATGAATTCAAAGACGTCCCAGACGATATAAAAAATAAGTATTTAGAAGCAAAAAGTGATATAAAAATAAGCTCTACAATGCCGGGATCTAATTTAGATTTTAACCTGATAAAATAATTTTTAGTCAATCATTATAATTGGCAAAAGTGATCCTTTTGCAACATCCCCGATATTTGAATCTAGCCATACTAGGCAATTAGCTTTTGCCATCGAAAAAAAATTACTTGTCTCCTGATTTTCAAGTGGCTCTACAATTAGACCATCATCGCTATACGTATAAATTGCCCTATTGAAGTAGTCTTTTCCAATCCTTGAATGCATAGGTTTTGTTGTTTTAGCAAGATATAGTTTGTTTTGATAGTTTATGTAGCCTGATATTTTTTTTAGAGCTGGTTTTAAAAAAACCTGAGTATTTACCACTAGCGATGAAGGCCATCCTGGCATACCAAATATTAATTTATCTTTTAATTGGCCAAATATCAAAGGTTTGCCAGGTTTTACAGTAGTTTCATCAAATTTTATATCTACTCCTAAATCTTGAAAAACTTTTTTTGTAAAATCTTTTGTGCCTTTTGATGAACCGCCTGTGCTAACAAGCACATCACAGCGTGAAATTGCATACTCATAAATTTTAATCAAATCATCTAGGTTATCTTTCACATGGCCAAAATAAATGCATTCAGCATTTAGTCTTTTTATAAAACCTTCAAGATAAAAATAATTCGTATTGTAAACAGACCCATTGTTTATGTTAAAACCTGGAAAAACAACTTCATCGCCTGTTGTGATTATTCCAACAATAGGTTTTTGGTAAACTTCAACCAAAACTTCTCCAAGATAAGCAATCAAGGCTCTTTTTTGTTCATTTATAAGCTCGCCTTTTTTAAGTACAATTTCACCTTTTTTTATCTCAGAACCAGCAAAAACAAAATTTCTGTATTGTTCAATGTTTTTTTTGATTTTTATAAATTCTCTATCTTTTTCAATAAGCTCAACTTCTACCACACAATCGAAGATTTCTGGTATTTCATTGCCTGTGTTTAATCTTAAGGCACAATTTTCATTTAAATTGGCATTGTCCGAAATTTCTTTTAATGGTTTGTCTTTGTTTTTATAGACTATAGCATAGCCATCCATAGCTGTTTTATTTGATGAAGGATAATCTGATTTTGCAATTATATCGGTATAAATTACCCTGCCTAATGATTCATTTAAATAAACCATCTGAGATGGTTTGGGCTTGATGCATTCAAGTATAATTTCGAGCGCTTCTAAAACATTTCTTTTTATCATTATTTACCGAACGGACAAATAGGGTATGTGCAATAATCACAAAAGTGGCACAAACCCCCTTCACTGTAGAATTTTAATTCTTTTTTGTCAATTCTGTCTTTTGCAAGAAGCCTTGGTAAAAAAATATCAAGTGCACTTGCCTTATAGTATAGGCTACCGGCTGGTACAACACATACAATAGTATTATTAAAATACCCGATACTTAAATTATTTGCTGGTTGTATAGGATTTGATTTAAATATAAATTTTACTTTTGCTCTACTAAGCGCTTTCTTTGTTACATCGTCTGGATCAACGCTGCTTCCACCACAAACAAATAGCAAATCAGCATCACTTAAATCGTGTGTGGCTTTTACAATAGAGTTTATGTCATCTGGAACAATTTTATAATCACAAATTGAGTAGTTAAATTTTTTGAGTTTTGATTCTATATGGCTTTTAAATTTATCTTTTCTTAGACCGTAGTAGATTTCATTTCCCGTAATTATTACATTTATTTTTTTTACAGTATATGGTATTACATTAAAAAGGGGTTTACTTAAAATTTTTTTTGCTTTATCCAGTAAGTTTTTTTTCGCATAAAGAGGTATAATGCGAAACGCTGCAATTGTTTTATTTGGTGTACATGCAAAGTTATTATGTATGCAAGGAAGAGATAAATCGCTAAGAGAATTTATTTTAAATAGTTTATCCTTGTCAATTTTTAGTAAACCATTAATTGAAGAATAAAAATTAATTTTACCTTCGCTTGGAGCTTTATCGTAAAAAACATTTTTTCCTGCAATAAAAGGGGCTATCTCAATGGCAAAGTCATCTTCGTGAACATCATCTTTTTCTGGAATTAACTGGTAAATGTATTTTTTACCAATAGATTTTAGAATCTCAATATCGTTTTTTCCAACAATATGACCTTTTTTAAATCGCGCACCCTTAAAACCTTCATCTTTGTTTATATATGTGATATCATGAGCTAAGGCTAAACCAACGCTTTTTTCAATAGGTACTTTTATTTTTTTCACGAACTTAATTTTAAATAAAGTAAGTTTTTTGTCAAGCGTTTTTTTTAAAATAATATAACGCTAACTTGACATTCTAAGAAAAATTGAGTAGCATAAATAACTTTGATGGAAATAGTTTATGCTAAATGGTTGTTTGATGGTAAAAAGCTTAGAAAGCAAACAGCATGTGTACTTGAAAATAATATTGTAATAGATTTATTACCACTTAAAGTTGCAAAAAAACTCTACCCGCTTTCGAATTTTATAGATTATGGAGAAGGTGTATTGTTTAGTGGTTTTGTTAACGCACATACACATCTTGAACTTTCAAATATAAAAATTGAGCCATATCTGGGATTTGTAAACTGGCTTAAAACAATGATAGAAAGCAAAAAACAAGATAATGAAAACCAATTACAAAATTCTATCAAAATAGCAGTTGACACTCAAATTGAAAATGGAGTTTGCGCGCTTGCAGATATCAGCAATACTTTAAAAACTGCGGATTATCTTACTAAAATACCAAAATCTATTATTTTTTTTGAAAATTATTCACTAAAAAAAGATATAGCAAATGAAAAAATTACCTATATCGAAAATAATATTGACAATATAAAACAAAAAAAATACGTAAAAATTTATGTTAGTGCGCATTCTATTTATTCTACACACAAAAACTTATTAAAATATACATTGCTCAAAAACAATCCAAAGATTGGAAACGACTTGTTCAGTTTGCATTTTTTAGAAAGTGAATATGAAAATCTATTTGCCAATTCCTGTGGAGATTTATATGAAATGCTTCAACAAAAGGGTTTAATAGAAGACAAATTACATTATCCAAGTGCACTTGAATACATAAAAAGCTTAGGAGACATAAAAAAAGGTTTATTTGTTCATTGTGTATATATCAAACCTCATGAAATTGACTTTTTAAAATCTAAAGGCTCAAGTATTGTAATATCGCCACGCAGTAATTATTATATTAGCAAAACTCTTCCAAATTTAGAGTTACTAAAAAAGTCTGGTATAAATGTTGCAATTGGTACAGATTCTCTTGCTAGTAACTGGGATTTAAGCATTATCAATGAGTTGAAATTTTTATATAAATATTATAGCACAATTGATCCTGCTTATTTTTTTGAACTAGCCACACTGGGGGGTTACAATGCACTAAATTTAAAAATTGGCTTTAAAAAGGGATTTTATGCTTACCCTTTCTTTATAAGAGCATCTACAAACAATGCGCTTGAAGAAATTTTGCAATAAATATAAAAATTTGTATTATGTTTAAGACTATAAAAAATGAGGTTAATGTATGCCAAAAGACGAATCTATCAAAAAAGTCCTTATTATAGGCTCAGGCCCAATAGTAATTGGCCAGGCATGTGAATTTGATTATTCTGGTACGCAAAGCTGTAGAGCCTTGTTAAAAGAAGGCATTGAAGTAGTTTTAGTTAACTCAAACCCAGCTACAATAATGACAGATCCTCAGTTTGCAAACAAAACTTACATTGAGCCAATAAGCGTAGAATTTATAGAAAAAATCATAGCAAAGGAAAAGCCTACGCATTTGTTGCCTACACTTGGTGGTCAAACAGCATTAAATGCAGCTGTGGGCTTATATGAAGCAGGTATTCTTGAAAAACACAATGTAAAACTTATCGGTGCAAATGTAGAATCAATAAAAAAGGCTGAAGACAGGGAATTATTTAAAAAAGCAATGAACAAAATAGGTCTTAAAACGCCAAAATCAGCTGTAGTAAGAAGCCTTGAAGAAGCAAATCTTGCTGTAAGCGAAATAGGGTTTCCAGTAATTATAAGACCATCATTTACATTGGGTGGCACAGGGGCAGGTATTGCCTATAACAAAGATGAATTTGAAGCAGTTGTAAAATGGGGATTGGATCAAAGCCCAATAAAAGAAATATTGGTAGAACAATCCGTTATAGGTTGGAAAGAATTTGAGCTCGAAGTTATGCGAGACAAAGCGGATAACGTTGTTATAGTTTGCTCAATTGAAAACTTTGATCCGATGGGCGTGCATACAGGAGATTCAATCACAGTTGCACCTGCACAAACACTTACAGACAAAGAGTATCAACTTTTAAGAGATGCAAGTATTGCAATAATAAGAGAAATAGGTGTAGAAACAGGTGGGTCCAATATACAGTTTTGTGTTAATCCTCAAAATGGCGAATTTTACGTAATAGAAATGAACCCAAGAGTATCACGCTCAAGCGCTTTAGCAAGTAAAGCTACAGGCTTTCCTATAGCAAAAATTGCAACACTTTTAAGCATTGGCTACACTTTGGATGAAATACCAAATGATATAACTAAAAAAACACCTGCAAGCTTTGAGCCAACATTGGATTATGTGGTAACCAAAATACCACGCTTTACATTTGAAAAATTTAACACAAAAGATGAAATTGGAATGCAGATGAAAAGTGTAGGCGAAGTTATGGCAATTGGTCGCACATTTAAAGAATCTTTGCAAAAAGCCATAAGATCTCTTGAGTTAGATTACTATGGTTTTGAAGATCCCCAAGAAAATGACATTGTAAAAATTATAGACAAAATTGTTCATCCAAATAGTAAACGCTTATTTTACATCGCAAAAGCAATGCGAATGGGTATGTCTATAGATGAAATATACAAGTATTCATTTATTGACAAATGGTTTCTGGCAAATATAAAACAAATACTTGATATGGAAAATGAGATAAAATTAAATGGTGTAAATATTGAAAACATTAAAAAAATTAAACAGTATGGTTTTTCAGACAAATATATTGCAAATCTTATCAATAAAAAAGAAGAAGATATAAGGACTTTAAGAAAAAGTTTGAATATTAAAAATGTATATAAGATGGTTGACACATGCGCTGCTGAGTTTGAATCATATACTTCTTACCTTTATTCAACCTACGAAGAGGAAAATGAATCCAAGAGATCAAACAAAAAAAAGGTTGTAATTTTGGGCAGTGGTCCAAATAGAATAGGTCAGGGCATAGAATTTGACTATACATGCGTCCATGCTAGCATTACATTAAAAGAAGAAGGTTACGAATCTATCATGATAAATTGTAACCCCGAGACTGTTTCAACAGATTATGATATTTCTGATAAACTTTATTTTGAACCTTTAACTTTTGAAGATGTTATGAATGTTATAGAAAATGAAAATCCAGAAGGTGTAATTTTGCAATTTGGGGGTCAAACACCACTTAAGCTTGCAAGCGAACTTCAAAAAAACAATGTTAAAATATTAGGTACAGACTCATCAAGCATAGATATAGCCGAAGATAGAGAATTATTTAAGCAGCTAATTAATAAATTAGGTTTAAAGCAACCCAAAAGTGCAACAGCAACAACAATACAGCAAGCAATTGAGATAGCAAATACAATTGGATACCCGGTGCTAGTAAGGCCTTCATATGTTCTAGGTGGAAGAGCAATGATGATAGTATACGACCAATCACATATGGAAAAATATTCACAGGAAGCCATTAAAGTATCAGGAGATCACCCTATATTGATAGATAAATTTTTAGAAGATGCAATTGAAATAGATGTTGATGCATTATCAGATGGGACTGATACGGTTATTTGTGGTATAATGGAGCATATTGAAGCAGCTGGTGTGCACTCAGGAGATTCTGCTTGTTCTTTACCTCCTAGAACTCTAAATAGTCAAATAATAGATGAGCTAAAGCGCCAAACGAAAATCATATCTAAAGAGTTAAAGATTATTGGTTTTATAAACATACAATTTGCAATAAAAGACAATACTATTTATATTCTCGAAGTTAATCCTAGAGCTTCAAGGACAATACCTTTTGTTAGCAAAGCAACAGGTGTTGCCTGGCCAAAAATTGCAACAAAAGTACTTCTTGGCAAAACACTAAAAGAACTTAATGTTAAAGAAGTTGTCCCTAAATATTATGCTGTAAAAGAAGTAGTGTTACCGTTTGCTAAGTTTCCAGATGTAGATGTGGTTTTGGGACCAGAAATGAAGTCTACAGGCGAGGTTATGGGTATTGATAAAAATTTCTCTTTAGCTTATTATAAGGCTTTTTATGCGAGTGGATCAGTTTTGCCTACAAAAGGCAATGTATTTTTGTCACTTGCTGATAAAGATAAAGCTTATGTAAATGAGATTGCACAAAAATTAGTTTCTTTAGGTTTTAAGATATTTGCAACGCAAAGAACTTACAACATGATAAAAAATCTTGAAAACGTATATTATGTAAAAAAAGTTAGCGAGGGAAGGCCTAATATACTTGATTTAATAATTAATGATGAAATAGATTTTGTCATAAATACACCATCAGGTAAGGTTTCTTTTAGCGATTCATTCCATATCAGGCGATTATCGTTATTAAAAAACATACCATACTGTACTACGGTTTGGGGAGCTTTAACAAGCATAGAAGCCATAACAGCAAAGATTCAATCTCAAACTATAGATGTAAAAGCAATACAAGATTATTATAAGGAGATAGAATATGAGCAATAAAGTTTTTTTTACACCAGAAGGCTATAACAAGCTTATTGATGAATTAGAAAAGTTACAAAAAATTGAAAGACCTAAAATTATAAAAGAAATAGAAGAAGCACGTGCTAAAGGTGATTTAAGTGAAAATGCCGAGTATCATGCAGCAAAAGAAAAACAAGTTTTCATAGAAAAACGCATAACAGAAATTTCTAACAAAATAAACAAAGCTTGTATAATTGATCCAAATAGTGTTCCAAAAGATAAAATAAGCTTTGGTTGTAAAGTAAAGTTATTAAATACCGACACAGATGAAGAAGTTGAATATATGATAGTAGGCGAAGATGAAGCAAACCCAAACGAAGGAAAAATTTCAGTAAACAGTCCAATAGCTTTAGCACTTTTAGGCAAAGAAGTTGGAGATATCGTAACTGTAAAAGTTCCAGCTGGCGTAAAAAATTTTGAAATAGAGGATATATCATAATTATGCAAACATTAGTATTAAGCAACGATAAAGTTGCGAATGATATATATTGTCTTAAGCTGCAAAAACCGTACGGTTTTGATTATAAACCAGGTCAATTTTTAATGATAAAGGTAAATAATTTAAATGAACCATTACTTCGAAGGCCATTTAGTATAGCTAAAGCTGTAAGTTCAATAGATATATACTATAAAGTTGTAGGTCTTGGAACAAAGATTTTATCAGCTTTAAAGAATGGTGAATATATTGACATTACTGGACCTTTTGGAAATAATTTTGAAATAAAATACAAACGTCTTGCTTTAGTAGGTGGTGGCATTGGTGTTGCACCACTTATTGGTTTAAAAAACTTTTTAGACGAGCAAAAAATCGAATCGGAGTGTTTTTTTGGTTTTAATACAGCTAAGGATTGCTTTGTAGACTTTGGATCTATTGCGACAATTGATGGCTCTTCTGGTATAAAAGGCACAGTTGTTGATATGCTGGCTCATTTAGATAATTCGTATCATGTTTATGCTTGTGGACCAAATGCTATGCTTAGTGCTTTATGTAAACTTGCAGATGAAAAAGGTTTTAGCGTGGATGTATCTTTAGAATCAAACATGGCATGCGGCTTTGGTGTGTGCTTAGGCTGCAGCGTAAACACAATAAAAGGATACAAACAGGTTTGTAAAGATGGGCCAATCTTTAACTATACGGAGATAGTATGGTAAACCTATCAGTAAAATTAAACAATTTAATATTTAAAAATCCTGTAATGACAGCCTCTGGTACATTTGGTTACGGAATTGAGTACAATAGATTTTTTGATATAGGGCTTCTTGGCGGTATTATAGTAAAAGGCTTAAGTTTAAATCCAAGGCAAGGCAATCCTCCACCCAGAATTATAGAAACACCATGTGGTATGCTAAACTCAATTGGATTACAAAATATAGGCTATAATAAATTTGTTAGCGATATTTTACCCCAATTTGACAATATTGATACAAACTTAATAGTGAATATTTATGGTAGTGAAATTGGAGAATTTGTGGAACTTGCAAGTAAACTAAATAATTACAAACAAATTTCCGCTTTGGAAGTAAATGTATCGTGTCCAAATGTTAAAGCAGGCGGAGCTACATTTGGAAAAGACCCAGAGGTTATATTTGTTCTTGTATCAAGTATAAAAAAAGTTTGCGAAAAACCAATAATTGTAAAATTAACACCAAATGTTACAGATATTGCTCTAATTGCACAGGCGGCTCAATCTGCTAAAGCTGACGCAATAAGCTTAATAAACACTATTACAGGTATGGTTATTGATACAAAAACTAAAAAACCTTTCCTTGGAAATAAATTTGGCGGATTAAGTGGACCAGCTATTTATCCAGTGGGTCTTAGAATGGTTTATGAAACCTATGAAAAAATAAATATACCAATAATTGGAGTTGGCGGTATAAATAGTCCCGATATTGCTATTCAGTATTTACTTGCTGGAGCATCTTTAATACAAATTGGTACAGCTAATTTTGTTGAACCAGATATTAGTTTAAAAATTATAGATGGAATAAGGAGGTACTTAGAAAATGAAAAAATTGATGATGTTAGCAAGCTTGTTGGTCTTGCTCACAACTAGTGCTTTTGCCTATACCTTAAAAGATTTGGGTATTTCTCTTAAGAATTACCAGGTCTTGCCTTTTAAACAAATTGCAATAAATGCAATGACAAAACAAAAAATTGAAAGAAATGGTATATTGACAATAAAAAAAGGACAATACATGGTTTTTACATATAAAGATGAAACAGTAAAACTAAAAGACGCAAAAGTATATGATACTATAGACAATAGCACTAAAGTTTACCCTCTTGAAGGTTTTAATCAAGTTTTATACAATCTTTTTTTAGGAAAAGAAAACATTAATTCAATTTTTGATATTAAAAAAACAAATGGTAGCTTTTTGCTTACACCACAACAAAAAACAAACATTGCACAAGTTGAGCTTTCTTTAACTAACCAAAAACTTAAAAAAATTAAAATCACAGATGTTTATGGCAATATTATAATATTTGATTTTTAATGTTGCTTTTATGTTGCGAACACTACAACGAAGCAAAACCATTTATTGAATATTTCAAGGCTCAAAAGCAACGCAATTTATACCTAACAGAAGGTATAGCAATATATGTAAACTTCGGAAAAGGCGCATTGAACCTTGCTTTTGAATTTACAAAGTTAAACGAGACACTTAAACCGGATTTAAGCATTCTATTTGGCACAGCAGGAAATATATCAGACTTAAAAATAGGTGATATAATAATAGCAAAAAAGATCAAATTATTTGATACTAGTCTATCACCTCTTTTAAACCCTGTAGAACTAAATACAGTTAATGGTTTTAAAAATGTTGATTGTATAAGCGTTTTTGGTAGTTATGCACTAAATAAAGATCTAAGTCTATTTGGTGATTGTATTGATATGGAAGCCTACTTTTTTGCAAAAGCACTTAATCAATTAAATACAAAAGGCCTTATTGTAAAACTTATAAGTGATAATAATGATATAACTAATAAATTTATTACAATTGATTACTCCAAAGCTTTAGATGTGATAAATACTTTTAAAATAATAGCAAATAATAACCTAACAGAAATTTTTGTAAAAACGCACATTCTCGATGTAAAAGTACTTTTTGGTTTAAAAAGGCTTTTTGAAAAAAAACACTACACGTTTACAATGCGTCAAAATATCTATAAAAAAATTCTTATTAATTCTACAGAAATTATCAAAAAACCATTTAAACTTAAACGTAGCTTTAGTGAAATACATGTTAAACAAAAATATATAAAAATTGACGACTATGTTGGTATTTTTCACAATTTAAAAGATAAATGCGCAGTTATTTATGCAAATAAGAAAGGAGAATTTCTAAGGAAAACTCCAGATCATTACACACCACAAAATACTTATGGATACTCAATTCTTCAATCTTATAACTGCATATACGATTGTTCATATTGCTTCTTAAAAGGATATTTTAAAACATTCAATCCTGTTATTTTCAAAAACATAGAAGATTATTTTGAGCAAATAAAAAAAATTCTCTCAAAAGATAAACTAAGGCCAATGTACTTTTACCTTGGAACATTTTCTGATCCTATAGCTTTAAGTATTTTTGACAAAAGCTATATTAAATTTGCTGAGTTCTTTGAAAATCTCGATGCAATATTAGAAATTAGGACAAAATCAGCCAATGTTAAAGAATTATTACAACACAAACCTTTTAAAAATACAATAATTGCTTTTTCCCTTGCACCGCAAAATGCGATAGAAAAGTTTGAATATTTAACACCAAGCCTGCCAAGGAGGCTTGAAGCGATAAAATTATTAGATAATGCTGGTTTTAATATTGGCATTCGTTTTGATCCCTTTTTTGGTGAATTTTTAAGTCAATATGAAAGTTTTGTAAGTTTTTTAAAACAAATAAAACACTTGCACTCAATTGAGATAGGGTTTTTGCGATTCTCAAAAAACGAATACAAAATTTTTTTAGATAAAAACCCAGCAATTCTTTCAAATATGATTTTAAAAAATAATATGTATATATCAAATTCAATAGAATATACAAAAAAAGCAATACAAACAATATTTAGAGACTTTAAAGATAAAATTTACTATAATATGCTAACTAATTAAATAATTATAAAGTTTTGTCCTTATGACTTGACATCCTTTATTGATTATTATATAAATTAAAAAATTACCTTGGAGGTTAATAATGAAAGAAGAAGATCTCAACGCCCAATTGGCAGAATTAGTTAGATTAAATCCGCAAATTGAAGGTTCAGCTTTAGTTAGTTCGGATGGTTTGATGATAAGCTCACAGTTGCCAGCTAATTTTGATGAAGACAGGGTTGCTGCAATGTCAGCTGCATTGCTAACATTGGGTGAGCGGGCAGTGGACGAATTAGAAAAAGGTGTACCTGAGCAGGTTACTGTTAAAGGCGATAAAGGCTACATAATATTGACATCAGCTGGCAGTGAAGCAGTTTTAATTGTGCTTGCAAAACCTGATGTAAAATTGGGTTTGCTTTATTTGGACATTAAAAACACATCAAAAAAACTAAAAGAATTAATGTCGTAAAGGAGCGTATTGTGAGCGAAGAAGAGAAAAAAGAACGCCTTGAAAAATTGACTGGCGCTCATGTTTTTTGGGCATCTTTGGTTGGCTCATCTTATGATTTGGGCATAATGAATCAAGCAATAATAGTACCCGCAATGAAAGCAACAGCGCAAAGGTTAGTATTGCATCAAATGTATAAAAATCTGTTGCCAAAATTCAATCCACAAGATAGTCTGGATATTAACATTAAAAAAGCTCTTGATGCTTTAAACGAATACCTCCAATTTGCAAATCATTACAATGTATCTATTACTCAAGAAAATTCAAAAATGATAGCTACAATAAACATTAGAAAAGACTCTTGTATGTTTTGCCCAGTTGGTGTAGGTGGCGGTCCAGTTGATACTAGCGTATGTCCATACCCTCCACTTTTTTCTACATATTTTGATGTTTTAGCTAAAAATACACTTTCATTTTTAACACCCAAAATGAAAAAAGAAGAAAAAGGCTACATGAAAAAAGAACCTCAAGATTGTATTATGAGTTTTATCTTTGAAGAAGATGATGCTTTTAAATCAATTTATGAAATTTTAAAATCATCTGTAGAAAAAATACAAACTACAATAGAAAATGCACTAAAGGATGGTGTAATATCCGAAGAAGAACTCTGGGATAGAAATTATATCCCAATAGAAAATACAAACCCTCAAAAATACAAAACAAAATTTACTGATTTCATGAAAAAATTCATTCAACCAATTGAAGATGAAGTACTAAATCTAAACAAAAAATTTGTTTTTGTAGTGTTGGTTGATGAAAACGGTTATTTACCCGCGCACAATACAATATATGATCAACCACTAACAGGCGATTATCAAAAAGACCTTGCAGGAAACCGATCAATGCGCATATTTAATGACCCAACAGGTCTTGCTGCTGCAAAAAATACAGATCCTATTTTATTTCAAATATATCCAAGAGACCTTGGCAAAATTATGTATGACATCTCCATGCCTGTAACGATAAATGGAAAACATTGGGGTGCTTTAAGGATTGGTTTTAAAGATTAATCTTCTGCAACTAATTGCTCTAAAGCAAGCAGTATCGCTTGCTTTACTTCTTCTTTGTTTTTGTTTGAAATCTTAATTAAAGGTATGTCTTTTGGTTTATTGGAAAGTAGTTGTTCTATAACCTTATCATCTATTCTATTTGGTAAATCCTTTTTTGTAAGTGCAAATACCGCAGGCAGTCTTTTTATTTTCATAAATTCGCGATAATATTTGTACATATTGGAAACGGATTCTTTACTCGTTATATCTCCAAGTACTATTAAAGCAAGGGCATTTTTTTCTAATATATCGTATATAAATTTAAAGCGCTCTTGTCCAGGTGTTGCATAAATATGTATTATAATGTCTTTGTCAATTGTAATTGTGCCAAAATCAATAGCCACAGTAGTAAAACTTTTTATATCTTTTAAACCTTCTTCGGTGACGGGTTTATCTGTCGTAATTGGATCTATCTCGCTTATGCACTTAATAAATTCTGTTTTACCTGAATTAAAACTACCTGTAACAATTATTTTGTAAATAGCCATTTTTTACAAACCTCTAATTTTATCTAAAATTTTATGCAAAACACCTTTTTTTATCTTTACATCGAACTTATTTGTTAAATCTTGATCAGATGACAAATCAATTATTCTCAACATGTACATTACTACAAGGTTTTGTAAAACTCTTATATCATAGCCATATCGTCTTAGAATTTTATCTACGCTAATATTAGAGTTATTCATTAACCAATTAATATCTAAATTACTACCAGGCAATAAAGAGCTTTTTACGGCATATAGTGGTGCTTTTACAGTTACAATATTTCTATCTTTTGGAAGCAAAGACATAAGATGTTCTTTATTATCAATATTTTTAATCCCTTCCCAAACGAAATTTTTTAAACTAATTCTTGGAGTTCTTTCATTGGATATATTTGATAAATCGGATATCTCTATAATATCTTGGGCAACATAAAGTGTTGGATAGTTAAATATATCATAAAAATTTTCAAAATCAGAATGTATGAAGTTTATTTCACTTCCCACTATAAGAATTTTAAGCTGTCTATTGCCAACCAAAAAACTAATTTTTTGGTTACTTCTAATAGAATTTAAAAACTCACCAAGCCTAACTTCTTTAAAATTATCAAAAGATATTTTTTCCAATGTTTTGAATTTGTTATTAATATTTGAGATAGCTGTAAATATTTCTTTATGGAATGATGGATAAGCGATAGTTAAAATATCTTTAGTGTTTGGTATAATATCCGTTTCTTCCTTTAAAACAACAATAACTGGTCTAAAAAAGCTAGACTCTAAATTATTAGAATTTATCTTTTCTAAAAAAACCTCAGCAAGTTTAGCTTTAGTAGTTAAGCCTTTGTGATTTCCTATTATAATTAAATTATAATTTGTAATATCTTCTTTTATTTGACGAGGATCATCAACCCAATCCACAAGCCAACCATCACTGCTAAGCATAAATTGTAATATTTTTACAAGCAAATCATCATCTATCACCAAATAAGCTTTTTTGTTTTTGTCTAATACATTTTGTATCATAAATTGGATTTTATATAATACATATATATAAGTCAAGAAAATTTTTTAAAATTGATAAAAAAAATTTTTATGTTATAATAAAAAAATAGGAGGTAAAAATGAAAAAATTAACTTTAGCTCATAGCCCTGATTCAGATGATGCATTTATGTTCTATGCTTTAAATATAAACGCAATAGAGACACACGGATATACTTTTGAGCAAATTTTAAGCGATATACAAACCTTAAATGAAAAAGCACTTGAAGCTGTATATGATATAACTGCAATTTCTCTTGCGGTTTATCCCCTTATACAGGATAAGTACGATATACTAAAAAGTGGTGCAAGCATGGGTTTTAAATATGGACCTATTATAGTGTCAAAAAAACCTATGTCTTTAGATGAAATAAAAAAATCAAAAATTGCCATACCAGGTATTTATACAAGCGCATTTTTAGAGTTACAATTATTGCTTGGCAAAGATTTAGATATACTTATTGTGCCTTTTAATAAAATATTTGATCATGTATTAAATGGAGATGCACAGGCTGGACTAGTAATACACGAAGGTCAACTTACATATAAAGATTTTAATCTTTACAATGTATTTGATATTGGTAAATGGTGGTATGAAAAAACAAAACTGCCTCTTCCCCTTGGTGTTAATTCCATCAAAAAAAACCTAGAAGACAAAAGTTTAATATCTGATATCCTTCAAAAAAGTATTCTATACTCTTTAGAGCATAGAAGCGAAGCTGTAAATTATGCTTTAGAATTTGCAAGAGGCATGGAAACTTCACTTGCAGATCAATTTATAGGTATGTATGTAAATAAATTAACAGTAGATATGGGAGAAGACGGATTAAAAGCCTGTCAGCTATTGCTTGATGAAGCATATAAAGCTGGTTTGATTAAAAAAAGTACTAAAATAACGCTTGTATAACGCTATTATTGTTGGAGCAGGTACAAGTGGACTTGCTTGTGCTTGCTTCTGTAAAGGTAAAACCCTGCTTATAGATAAACAATCAGCGGGCAAAAAATTATCAATTGCAGGAAATGAACGTGTAAATTTGACTAACCTTGCAGATTTAAACGAATTTTTAAAAGCCTATGTTCCAAATGGTGAATTCTTAAGAGATGCATTTAAAATTTTTTTTAGAGATGATCTACTTAGATTTATAAATACACTTAATCTTGATATAGAAGTCGAAAATAATAAAGTTTTTTTGAAGAATTCAAATGGGAAAATTCTTGTCAATAAACTAAAAAACTTTATATTAAATAGAAATATTCATCTAGTTGAAAACGAGAAAGTCATTAAAATAGAAAAAAAAGAAACGTTTATAGTTTATACTTCAAGAAACATATACAAATCAAAAAATCTTGTCATAGCAACAGGCGGATTAGCACGTAAAAAATTAGGTGCAAGCGCAGATGGCTATATGTTTGCAAAATCTCTTGGTCATACAATTATACCGCCAAAACCATTTGAAACGCCGTTTTGCATTAAAGATAGCCTATTTGAAAATTTAAGTGGAATATCTTTATATGTTCAAATAAAATACAAAAATAAAATTTTTTCTGGCGATATGCTTTTTACTCACTTTGGCTTAAGCGGACCTGTTATTTTAGAAGCTTCATGTTTTGTTAAAAATTGCGACATAATAAACATTAATTTTTTAGGAAAAAATAAAGATATTTTTTTTAAAGAATTAGAAAAAGCTAAAAGTATAAAATTGCTTATTAAAGATTATTTACCAAAACGCTTTATTAATAATATATCAAAAAAAATTCCATTTATTGAAAAAAATATAAATCAAGTTTCAAAAAAAAATATACACTTTGCATTTGAACTACTTTGCAATTATAAAATTAATGTAAAACTATGTGGTTTTGATAGAGCTTTTGTTACAAAAGGTGGAATAAATTTAAAAGAAGTAGATCCAAAAAGTTGCTCTTCAAAGCTTGTAAGTAACTTATTTTTTTGTGGAGAAATTTTAGACATTGCAGGCCCAATAGGCGGTTTTAATATTCAGGCAGCGTTTTCAACTGGTTATTTAGTTTCTCAAAAACTTGGTAATCTACCGTTTACAAACATATAAAGCCCTATTGATACCAAAAAAATACTCATGACATATGTAATCAAATTTGTTTTCAAAAAGTTAAATGAGTTAACAAAAAAGCCCATAAATATAGATGCCAGTATAAATGGTATTCCAAGTCCAAGCGAGTATATAAAAAGCAACATTGCGCCTTTTGATAAACTTGCAGTGTTAGCTGCAATTACAAGTATAGATGATAAAATTGGTCCAACGCATGGACTCCACCCAAAAGCAAAGAAAATACCAACCAAAAATGATGTAAATAAATTTACACTTTTCACTTGAACATTAATTCGTAAAAATTTATAAATAAAATCTATTTTAAAAATATACAAAATTCCAAATATTATTATTAAAATACCAGAAATTTTAGCAAGTAAAATTTTATTTGTTACTATTATTGTTCCTATATAGCTTGCACTTGTACCCATGAGGGTAAATATAACGCTAAATCCCAAAACAAAAGCTATAGAGTTTAAAATTGCCTTTTTATAAACATTTTTATCTTTAGACTCTTTTAACTCTTTTACGGTTACTCCCGAAATGTATGAGATATAAATTGGTATCAATGGCAAAATACATGGACTAATAAAGGACAAAAGACCGCCAAAAAGTGCACTAAAATACATTAAATCCTCCCAAATAGATTATTAAAAAACATTTTTATTGGATTGTCAATAAGTTTAATGTTTTGAGAAAAAAAGTAATTTATCAATCTTTTGATAGAAATAGAGAAACTTGAGTCAGGGTTGTATTGAATAATTGGTTTTTGACTTTTGATTGAACTTGACAGGTTTTTATCAAACAAACTATAACTTGCCATATCAAGTTTTGTATTTAAAAATTTTTCACAAATATTGTTCATATTATTAAAAACATTTTGAGCTTCTTGTTTATCTTTTACCATATTTATAAACATTTTAATATCTTTTCGCTTGTAATTTAAAGTCAATATTTTAATTGTTGCATAAGCATCGGCTATTGATGTTGGCTCAGGGGTTGCTACGATAACTATATCCAAAGCATTTTTTAGAAGAGTCATAACTTTTTTTGATATACCCGCACCTGTATCTATCAATAACACATCTGATTGAGCAGATAATTCATTAAGCTTATCTAGTATTTCTCCTAAATCATTTTCTGCAACATTGGAAATTTCTTCAATGCCGCTGCCTGCAGGTATAATTTTTAAATTTTGATTATAGTCAACAATAATTTCTTCTAATTTTTTTGATTTGTTAATCACATCAATTATACTGTAACTTGTTTTAATACCCAATACAATGTCTACATTTGCAAGCCCTAAATCTCCATCAAATAATATAACTTTTTTATTTATATTGCTTAATGCTACAGCCATATTTGCAACAATGCTGGTTTTTCCTACACCACCTTTGCCACTTGAAACTGCTATAACTTTTTGGTTTTTTTTGTTTGTATCAACCAATTCTCTTAACTTTTTAGCTTGATCGTTCATTTTCTTCCTCTTTTATTGTATTTTTAATAATAAACGAAGATATACTTAATGGATCAGCTTTAACTATATCATCTGGAACATCTTGCCCAAAACTAATGTAAGAAATTGGTTTTTTTGTTTTAACAGCAAAATTAAGCATTGTACCCGGCGTATTTGTTTCGTCTAATTTTGTTAAAAGTAGGCTATCAATTCTGAGTTTAGAAAATTTCTCGTAAATTTCCATACAATCTTCTTCTTTTGTATTCAAAGCTAAAACCAAACTAAAATGCATGCCTTCTTGATCTTTAAATAAATTAAATGATTCCTCTAATCGTTTAATATCTTTTTGGCTTCTGCCCACGGTATCAATAAAAATTTTATCGTAGTCACTAAATTCATTAACAGCTTTTTGTAGATCATTTTTTGTAATACAAACTTGCATTGGTATTTCCATGATTTTTGAATATGTTAATAGTTGGTCAACGGCACCTATACGATAAGTATCGGTTGTAATTATACTTACTTTCTTTTTGTTTTTTAATTTTTCAATAGCTGCAAGTTTTGCTATTGTTGTAGTTTTGCCAACACCTGTTGGGCCAGTTAGTACCACTATTTGCTCGTCTAACTGAGCAGTTTTAAAAAATTGCGACAATAAAACGGTTAAATAATCAATGGTATAATTTTCATCTTTTAATTTTTCTGCATACAAATTATCATACATGGTTTTTGAAATCTTGAAAGAGTATTTTTTATTTATACCTTTTTCATTCATAAGATTAAAATACTTTTGGACCGAAATAGGCAAATTGTAAATATCGATTTCGCCTTCTTTTTTTGCCATATATGAAAGAGAACTTTTTAAGTTATCAAGATCATTTTTAATACTTTCTACAACTTCCTGAAGTGGATTTTTAGTAGCGCTTTTTAACAAATTTTCCAACTCTAAAATCTTTTTTTCCAGATCTTGTTTAGACGAGTCAATGTTTTGTGACTCAATTAAGCTTGCAAAATTAGCCTTTTTACTTTCTTGTTTGTGCTCAATAGCAGCAGTTACTTCGATAACCTCTCTTTTAAAAAATGAAAAAAAAGACCCTTTTCTTACCTTTCTTGTTGATAAAATGACGGCTTCTTCGCCTAATTCTTTTTTTATTTTTTTTATGGCTTCTTGAAGGTTATTTGCTTCAAATGTTTTTATTATCATAATTCAATTGTGCCCAATGTTTTAATTTCAACATTATTGGCAACCTCTGAGTAAGAAAGTACAGCAACTCTAGGAAAAAATTTTTCAAGAAACGCTTTAAAATGCCTTCTTACCCTTGGAGATGTAACGATAATAGGCTCAATACCATTTTCTGCAACCTTAGCAATTTGATTTTGCGTAGCTTGAATAAGCTTATCAGCAATATTTGGAGGCAGATTCATATAAGAATAACCGCTTTCTTCTTTAATATTTGCGCTTAATATACCTTCTGCACTTGAGCCAAGCAAAATTACATTTAAAACATTATTTTCATCCTTATATTTATTTGTGATATGGTAAGCTAGAGCGCTTCTTACATACTCTGTTAGCAAATCTAGATCTTTAGTATGTGGAGCCCAATCGGCAAGCGTTTCAAAAATTGTGAGCAAATCTCTTATAGGTACTTGCTCTTTAAGAAGATTTTTTAATACCTTATGCACTTGACCAAGAGTTAAATACTGTCCTAATTCTTCTATAACTTTAGGATAATCAACTTTTAAGTTTTCAAGTAATTTACTTGCATCCTGGCGCGTAAATATGTCATAAATATTTCTTTTTATTAGTTCGGTTATATGTGTAATTATGACAGTAACTGGATCAACTACTGTGTATCCAGCTAATATTGCTTCATTCTTTTTTTCCTTATCTATCCATATTGCCTGCAAACCAAACGCTGGTTCTTTAGTGGCTATACCTTCTATTTGCTTTAGGGGGGCAGGTGACATAGCAAGCAATTTATCCGGTTCAATCCTGTATTTACCTACTTCAATGCCTTTGATTAAAAAAATGTATTCATTTTTATCTAAAGTAAGATTATCTCTTATTCTTATAGAAGGTATTATAACACCAATATCCAAGGCTAGTTGTTTTCGCATTAATTTTATTCGATTTAGCAAATTGGCACCTTCTGTTTCTTCTGTTAGATGTATCAAGCCGTAACCTATTTCAAGTTCAAGTACATTAATTTTCATTGCTTCTTCAATATTTTCTTCAACTATTGGAACTTGCGATTGTTCTTGAGTAATTTTCTCTTCTTCAGTAGCCTCGCGGTTTTTTTGAGAAATTGAATAAGCCAGATAAGTAAAAATAGCGGCCAAAAGAATCAATAATATATGCGGCATACCTGGTAATAATGCAAGGATAGCTAAAATTGCAGCGGATAAATACAAAGCTTTGTATTGTTTTGTAAGCTGATTAATTAAATCAGGTGCAAGACTTTCTTCGCTTGAGCTTTTTGTAATTACAATACCTGCTGCTGTAGAAATAATTAGTGCTGGTAGTTGAACAACAAGGCCATCGCCAATAGTAAGCACAGTATATCTGCTAGCTGCTTCTGATAAACTCATTTTATGTTGAAGCACGCCAATAATTATACCACCTATTATGTTAATAAAAGTTATTAAAAGACCCGCTATTGCATCGCCTCTTACAAACTTGCTTGCACCATCCATAGCTCCGTAAAAATCTGCTTCTTTGGCTATTTCCTGTCTGCGTTTTTTTGCCTCTGCTTCAGTTATTACTCCTGAATTTAAATCTGCATCTATACTCATTTGTTTTCCAGGCATTGCATCCAAAGTAAAGCGTGCTGCAACTTCTGCAACTCTACCTGCGCCTTTTGTTATTACAACAAAATTTATTATTACCAATATAATAAATACTATAAAACCTACAATATAGCTTCCTCCAACAACAAAGTAACCAAAAGTTTTTATAAATTCTCCAGCTGCATCGGCACTTTGAGCTCCGTGAAGCAAAATTGCTCTTGTAGTTGCTATACTTAAAGACAATCTAAATAAGGTTACAGTTAAAAGTATTGTAGGAAAAGTCGATATATCCAGCGGTCTTTGCGTATAAATACTTACAAAAAAAATAAGCAATGCAGAAGCAAAAGAAATAGTTATAAAAAAATCAAGCAAAAAAGGTGGCAAGGGTACAATTAAAACTGTAAGAATAATAATTACTGCAACAAGTATAAGAAAATCGCTAAAGCGCGTAATTTGACCCATTAAACTAAGTTCTTTCTCCAAAAATTCCCCTTCCAATGCGTATAATAGTCGAGCCTTCTTGGATTGCTATACGAAAGTCATCACTCATACCCATCGATAACTCGCTCAAAGTAGGACAAATGCTTTTCTTTAAATCTTCAAATATTGATTTCATATCCCTAAAAGCTTTTCTAATTTCACTTTCTTGGGCTTGTGGTCCAATGCACATAAGACCGTATAGTTTTAGATTTTCAAAATTAACTATTCTCTTTGCAGCATCTGAAACTTCATTTTTAGAAAAGCCAAATTTTTTTGGATCATTTGCAATGTTTATTTCAAGCATAATATTAATAATTTTATTTTGAGCTTGAGCATATTTATCAAGCTTTTCTGCAAGTTCTATTGAGTCAACACTATCAATATAGTCAAAATAGCTAACTGCTTTTTTGGCTTTATTTAACTGAAGGTGTCCTATTAAATGCCACTGAATATCTAAATTGTCTGCTTTTGCAAGTTCAATTTTTTCAATTGCTTCCTGGACTCTGTTTTCCCCGAATATTTTTTGAGAGCACTCATAAGCTTTTTTTACAGCTAAATAGCTAAAGTTTTTTGAAACCGCCATTAATTTGACATTTGGATTTAAAATTTCCAATTCCTGTTTTATCTTTTTTAAGTTTTCACAAATATTTTCCATAAAAAACTCCTTTTTACGATTATACTTTTGCTTTAAAATAAGTCAATTATTTATGTTGTGTCTAGTTGACAAATTCCGTATAAAATAGTATAAAAACTTTGGCTAAATGCCCCGATAGCTCAGAAGGATAGAGCACAGGATTCCTAATCCTGGTGTCGCAGGTTCGATTCCTGCTCGGGGCACCAGTATTTTTAATTATGAAATGCTACAAACATGAAAACATTGATGCAGTAGCAACGTGTAGAGATTGCGGCAGAGGTTTATGTAGTCAATGTGCAAATAAATACTTTATACCTTTGTGCGATTACTGCTTTTTAAATAGAGCAAATAGAGATTATAATTTTTACAAGAAAGCAATTGTGATTGATTTGGCTTATTTTATTGTATTGGTTATATCCACAATTTTTGTTATGAAGACTTACTATTTACCCCATGCATCTAATCTTTTTATGGAATATACTTTAGATAACGATTCGAAAGAATTAGTAAATAGACTATTTAATGTGGAGCTTAAAAATCCAATTTATCTTTCTTATATTGTTATATTAGGATTCTACTGGTGGAAATACCTTTTTAAAAGAATTTCCTGGCGCATATTTTTATACGCTCATGTAATAGAAAAAGTGTTTTATGGAACTATTATATTTGGGAGCTACTTAATTATGGCGATATTTTCGCCAATATTTTTTATTGTGATGGTTATTATTTTAACTTTTAAGATAATAAAAGACAAAAATAACATAGAGCGTTTAAACAATATGATATTTAATATAAAATCTCAAATATAATTTTTTTGAAGTGGACCTCTGCTACAATTTACTGGATTATAAAAAATGAGTTCTGTTTTGCTGAAATGCCAGCAAAACCAGTAATCCTGAAGCGCCCCTGTTGTCATCCTGAGCGTAAGCGAAGGATCTACTTATGAGATTCTTCGGGCGTTGCCCTCAGAATGACGAAAAATTTTTTAAAAAAAATAATTTTTTCCTTGACATTATGTAATTTTGATTGTAAGTTTATTATATATTTTATATTTAGGAGGTGTGTCGTGTTAAAACACGATGTGGCACTAAAAAGGGGCTTGCAAAAGCAAGCGGGTTTCACTTTGATTGAGCTATTGATTGTTATCGCAATCATAGCTATTCTGGCTGCTATTGCCATACCGCAGTTTTTAAAGTACAAACAGGGCGCTTATCAGGATTCTGTTAAAAGCGATGTAAAAAATGCTGTAACGGCAATAGAGGCATTTAATGCTCAATATGGTGATTTACCAAACGCACCAACGAGCTGCACTTATGGAACATCCTGCGATTTGAAAGATGCAAACGGTAATACATCTACTAGTGCAGTTAATATTTCAAAAGGCAACACCATAAAATTTACCTGGGAAGATTGTGCTTCGAATACAGCAAACGCTGGCGCCAAAGGCTATAAGGTAGAAGGCTATAATAGCCAAATTGCAAGCGGTCCTGGCTCTCAAGGTACTCCTATTTCCTATGACTCCTGCACCGGAGAATACTCTGGCTTCTAATGGCTAAACCAAAGCCTGCTTCATTGAGGCAGGCTTTGGTATTTTTCCTTGCAATTTAAGTTTTTATAGTTTATAAGCTTTGGATTTTATTTTTTATCTGGCTTAGCAGATTAGATGTCAAAGTCAAATCAAAATTGCTCTCATTTGCAGGATCAAGCAAATCAATTGCTTTTGCAAAATACATTATAACAATATCACGCAAAGATTTTAGATAATCAAATTTTTTTAATACGTCTTCTATTGTGAGGTCTGTGTGTTTGTGAAGCCAGTTTATATTTATCTGAGAGTCTTTGGGCAATAAATCTTTTAATACATATAGATTTGCCTTTACCGATATTTTTGTCTTATTTTCAGGCAATAGCTTATATAAGTGTTTTTCGTCTAAAATATTTTCCAGGCCTTGTTTTATAAACTCTCTTATGCTTATCTGTTTATATTTTTCTATAGATATACGATCAGCAAAGTTAAATGTATTAAATTCATGATAGGCAGCTTTTACTTTTGTGTTTAGAAAAAAATCTTTAAAATCTTCAAAATCGTTTCTTAATATAAAAAATTTGCCGTTTGAAGTCAAAAATTCAAGCTTTTTATCATAAACCAAAGCAGTGACTTTTTGATTATCTTTAATGTAATGAAAAAATTTATAAAGATCCAATTCTTTAATCTCACCAGTTTGGGTAGTATCTTTTAGTTGTTTTTGCTCAAATGTCTGGATTTGATTTTCTTTTAATATTTTTGAGAGTTTTTCATGCGTATTTGGCATATTTACAATAAAAATATCCTTGCAGCGCTTTGGCAGTTTCTCATTTGGTGCCTTTAGCATAAAAATAAGAATCTTATGGTTGTTGTTTTGCGCAAAATCAGCAATTGCCTCGCATAATTTTGCTTTTGTTAAAATGCCAAAATTTTTTCCTATAATAATTGCTTTATAGTCTAGAATCGTATTTTGCTCAAGAATGCGTTTTATATCAAAACTTTCTTCGACAACAAAATTTGACTCAAATACAGCTTTTAAATACTGTTTTAGCGGTATATTATCCATAAAAAACAATACTTTGTGCATTTTATTTTCACCGTTTTTTATGTAGTATAACAAATGTTATATATATGTCAATATTATAAAATTAATTTTGCATTCCAATAAGACAAGCCCCAATAGCTCCAGTAAAACTGGATAACTCATGCGTGGCTATTGGTGTGTCCAATATCTTTTCTAAAGCCTTTAAAAGTCCAATATTTTTGGCAACGCCTCCTGTTAATATAACTTTTGGCTTGCCACCAGCTCTTTTGTACATGCTTGATATACGGCTTGCAATAGATTGGCAAAGGCCAGCGATAATATTGTTTCTATCTTCGCCTTTTGCTACCAATGATATAACTTCAGATTCTGCAAATACCGTGCAAATACTGCTTATTTTTGAAGGAGAAGTAGCTTTTAAAGCAAGATTTCCAAACTCATTTATATCTGTTTCCAAAGCTTTTGCCATGACATCTAAAAACCTGCCAGTGCCTGCTGCACATTTGTCATTCATAACAAAATTTACAACATTTCCACTTTCATTTAAAATTATAACTTTGCTGTCCTGACCGCCAATATCTATGAGCGTACTTACATCGTAAATCAAAAACTTAACACCTTTTGCATGGCATATGATTTCTGAAGCAGTTTTTCTTGCAAAATCAATGCTTTCTCTACCGTACCCGCAGGAAACAATATTTTTGATATGGGATTCACTTATGTTGTTTCTTGACAGAATTTCTTTGTATATATTTGTTGCAACCTGCTTTGAGCTGTAGCCTACATTTGCAATTAATTTATCAATTATGTTTTTGTTTTGATCCATAAGTACTATTTTTGCTGTTGTTGAACCTATATCTATGCCTATAAACATTTTAGCCCTTTATTTTGACTCAAAACTTCCATAAATGAATCAATACGATTTTCCACCTGAGCCTGTGCAAATTTGCGCTCATCTGTCATATCGGCTTCAATAAAAAGGGTAGGGATACCTTTCTTTTGAATTATACGCGCAATATCGTATTGACCAAAACCGTGAAAAATAGGCAATATCGCTAAAATTTTATCTTCTTGATTTAAATTTGCCCAGGCGCTTATTTGAGTGCCATTTGCAATCAAATTGAAATTTGATAACTCAATACCTTTTGGTTTTCCTGTTGTACCTCCGCTATACAAAATAACTGCCGTATCAAAAGCTTTTTGTTGTGGTTTTATATCAATTAAAATATTTGAGTGTTTAATTGCACTTTCAAAAGTTAAATCTAAAATTTTTTGGGTCTTTTGAAAACATTGTAGGCGGCTTTTAAAAAAAACGGCATAAATGTAGAAATACTTGTTTGCATAATGTTTTTTAACGGCGTTTTATCTTTTATAGATAACACTTTATTTACAAATAAATCAAGTGTTATAGCAAACTCAGAATTACTGATATTTAAATAATTTGCTATTTCTTCTTCACTGGATAAAGGATGAATAAAGCTTGCTATAGCACCTATTTTTATTTATTGCATAAAATGCAATCACAGCTTGAGGGCGTGTTGGCAAAATCAAACTCACAGTGCTTTTTTGGTCAATACCAATTTCTTTTAGATACATTGCAAATTTATCAATGTAGTAAAGCAATTTAGCGTAAGTTATAGTATTGCCAAAATAGGTAAAAGCAATCTGGTCTTCATATTTTAAACAGGACTGTCTGATAGACTCATACAAACTTATTTGGGGATAATTCAGGCTTTTTGGCACATTACCATAATGCCTTAACCAAATTGACACAAAAACCCCCTTTCTTTTGCAATTTAAAAAATTCACCAAAATCTTTTTTATCTATAACGTTAAAGTTAAATTTTGATATTAAACCTGTTTTAAAATAGAAATAATTATTTACTAAAATCACAATAAAAAAACCTTTTAGATTTAATTATTTGCGTTTTACTTCAAATATGCACTCACTAAAACCTTGTGCTATACACTGAGTTTCTTTTGGCTCCCAGCTTCCACCCAAAAATTCTTCTAGCATACCAGCTATAGTGCCGCCAAGTGGTAAACAGGTAGGTTTTTTACTTTCTATGCCTTCTGCAAAAACAGAGTGTTGAGCTTTAAAGTTTACAGAGTTTTCAGATATATTGAATACTACCATTTTACATTGTTTTGATTCTTCAAAATAAGAAATTATGCATTCTTTTACATCTTCTAAACTCAAGTTGTCACCAAGAATCTCTTTTATATGACTTGCTGCTTTTTTGCCTGCCTTTTTGCCACTTAAAACAAACATACCCCCAAGACCAAAACCAGCTAATTTAATCAGTTGCGAAAAAAAATCCCTAAATACATTCTTTGGCAAAATAAAGCCTTCTTCTTCCACATACTGATTTGTTTTAGCTCTTATTTCTTCTTTTTGCATATTATTTAACCCCCTTAAAAAGGCAGAAAGAAGATCTTTCTGCCTGAATTGTTAATTAAAATTTATAACCTACTTGAGCCCAAATACTGTGATCTGCGCTATTTTTTTTATCAAAAGTGCTTGAATAATTAATATTTGCTGATAACCTATTTGACATAAATGCATCAACTCCAAACTTGGCAACACCCCAATTTCTTGAATAATCAGCATATTGACTTGTGAGAGCTATAGATGGTTCATCCTGGAAATAACTGTCAAATTCCCCACCTCTTCCATTTAACTTGGACTTCATTTCAACAGAAATATTAGGAACTATGGTAATTGATCCTAGATTAGCTTCATATTGGGCTTTTAAACCTATTGTGCTCAACAGTCTTGACAAATCTTGCCTGTTAACACTCATGTTTAGAGCAGGGTCACCTGTTAAATCGTATGAATGAATACTAACATTGGTAGCGCTTAGCCCAATGCTTGGGATAAAGCTAAAATTGTTTAGTTTGAAGTTATATCCACCGTTTGTTTCAAAGTTAATATAATTTCCCCTTACACTTGAATTGCCAATACTGCTTATTACACCTGGGTGAGAAATTTTTGTGAAATTTGCCAAACCATAGTCAAGTTGGGCGTTTAGAAAAAAATTATTAAACTTATACAATCCGTATAAAGCCAGCTGGTAAACATTAGCTTCAAGCGTACCAGCAGAATCATTGAGACTTGCGTAGTTGTTGCCATAACCGATTGAAGCTCCAACCATTAAATTCGGATTTATCCAATAATCTCCACCTAATGCAAAAGTGCTTATATTGTAATCAAAACCTATGGTATTATCAGAATCATCTTTCCAGCCTGAATTGTAGCTTCCAGAAATGTAGAAGTTAGGTCCACTGTTTGCATTATTTAATTTAATTATGTTTTGATTGGATGATTTTTTTGCAATAAATGAGTTTATCCTGTTGTTTATTAATGAACTAAATGCATCAGAATTTGCTTCGATAAGTCTTGCTGGGGCAGTTAAAGAATAAAAGTTATTAACCGCGCTTGACACATATCTTGCAATTATACTGTGCATGTAAGCTGTAGGGTGAACACCGTCCCAAAAAAGATAACGAGAATAATTAGGATCGCCATTTAAGTAGGCAAGCATACCTTCATCTGTAGTATTTACTAAACCGTAAGCCTTTGTGTTACTAACAAGCTCGTTAAACAGCACTTCTCCATTTAGTGTTATAATATTAAGACCTGTTTGATTGTGAATATTTGAAAGTGCTTGCTGTAAATAGATATTATAAAGTTGAGTGTATGCTGATGCTAACGCCTGTACCTGAGGTCCGCCTTGGATTGCGGATGGCGTGTCTTGTAATGGCGGAAGCGTTAAGACAACCATTTGTTTTGCTCCAAGCTTTGATAGCTCAGCTATACCTTGGGCCGTTTGAGGCACTGCAGTTTGGATAGCATTTCCAATAAGCACACCCATTGCTTTCGTAGGATCATTTGTTTGCTGATATACTGTGATTATTTGATTTAACAAGGCAGGAGATATTCCAGCAGTTATAGCATAACTTGGGTCATTTGTTGCAATTGTTTTTTGAAGTGCCTGCGTCTGAGCTGCTGTTACAAAAAAATTATTTGCCCCAATCCAAACGCCAATTAGGTCGTTTGATTTAAACCTGCCACCAGCGTTAGCAAAATTTTGAACTTCTGTTAAAAAGCTTGGCAACTGTGGATTTGTAAATAATCCCTGACTTGCAAATGAACTCCAATATGTGTTTTCTAAATTGTTGAACACTCCAGGCTGGCCGTTTAAACCCTCAGTGCTTATTGGTCCAGTAAAAGCACCGCCTACAGCAAAATCATTTGACGGAATAAATCTAAAATTTGATATTAATGGAAAATCTTCTGCCCATACAGGGCCATTTGAAAATCTGTTTTTATAGTAAGGTGCTGGTGGCAAAGGATAGCCAGTCAATTTTGGTATGTTGCCATTATCGCTTAAACTATCGCCAAAAACAAACCAGTTGCCAAAAGCTTGCGCAGATTTAAAATTTGTTAATAGAAAAATTAGAAAAAAAACAGCTATTAACTTATTTTTATTTTTAAACATTTTAATCACCTATTAAAACACATATGTAACGTTTAAACCGTAACCCCAAATGTGAGCTTTAGCATTAACATCAGTTGATTGCTGTGGCAATACTCCAGGTATGCCATATGTAGCATTTAAGTTTTTAGAATTAGATATGTTTCTGTTTCCTGCGGTTGTTGAATAAAATACATCCGTGTCAATCTTCCAACGTTTAAAGTTTAATCCAACACCACCTGTAAACATGTACTTGTTTGCATCAGGCCACTGGGCATCAAATGTAGAAGAAGGAATAGGTGTGGGGTCATAGTAAAAGCCTCCACGCAAAGCAAGCATTTCGATTGGTTTGTATTCAATACCGAATTTTATTGTGTTTGTATCTTTCCAGTCTCTTGGGAAATACTCACTTGATTTTATTCCGAATAATGGCTGGCTAAAGTAAACTGTATATCCTCCTACAACGCTCCATCTAGTCCAAAGCCAATCCACTTCAAATCGCAGTTTATCAGATGGTTTTATATTAACACCAAGCTGAAACTGATCTGGCGCATCTACATCAGTGGAAGCGCTAAGTTGCTGATTTGCTATGCTTGCTGTTAAAGGATTTGTGTATTGTACTTGCGCAGTGCCAGTTAAATGCGTGTGCGTCATACTTCTGTATGTAGCACCAAGTGTTAACCACTCTACAGGTTTATACATAATACCTAAGTTCCAGGAAAAATTATGATAATCGGCTAAATTGGTTTTTACAGCTGCATTGCTTGTTAAGGGTAAACCAGTTTTTGCACTTTGTTGAGCAGTTAAAAGCGGTACACCAAACGCATACCTTTCTACACCACTTTGCGTTGTGCCTATGTTTATTGCGCCTCCTATAAATAAATTATCTGTAATTTTATAACCTGCGCCAAAAGCAAAAACTTCCCTGTAGTACCAGGATTTATAAGAGTTGTAAGAAAGGGGATTTAAAGGGCTATTTGTCCAACTAATCGATAATCCAAAAGGCACATATACACCAAAGCCCAGTGTCAATTTTTTGCTAACAGGCAAAGCAATGCCAAAGTTTGGTATAGTCATTGTAGCAGAATTGTCCGTAAAAGAGCCAAAAGAAGTACCACCGGGACTTACTCCAATTGGAGAATATGGATTTGGCGTTGGGTATACACCAAGAGGTTCTACACTCATGCTGTTTACAGTTAAAAACGGTTTTACATTTTCAAAACCAAGTGTCACTTCGGGTTTATTAATCTGGGCAAGACCAGCTGGGTTATAGTATAGAGCAAATGGATCATTTGCCCAGGCAGCATATGCACCACCCAAAGAAGTAGCTTTTGCTCCTATACCGTACGTGTCAACATTACCAGCAAATGCCTTTACAGACAGTATCAACCCTAGACTTGCAAGTATAGCAACTTTAGACAACTTTTTCATAAAACCCCCTATTAAACAAAATTTTAATTAACCTTATACAAAAAAATTTAATAAAAGTCAATAGTAACTTAATTATTTTAAATTTAACCGTAACTTAAAAATTATACTTGACATTTACGTAAAAGATTGATATATTTTATTTAATAAAATTTAGCAGGGGGAATTTATGGAAAACTGGCCATACAAATCATTACCAGATATGCTAAAACAAAATGCTATTGCTTTCAAAGACAAGATTGCAATAGCATACAAAAAAGGTGGCGGTATAACAAAATTTACTTATGAAGATTTTTACAAGTTTACTTTAATGGTGTCAAGAGGACTAAAAAAATTAGGAATTAATCCAAAAGATAAAGTAGCTATATTATCAGAAACAAGACCTATGTGGTCTTTGGCAGATTTTGGTATTATGAATATTGGTGCTATTGTAGTACCGATATATCATACCAATACACCAGAGCAAATTGCTTACATTATCAACCATTCAGAAGCAAGGGCTATTTTTGTTTCTGATAAAACTCAATATTTGAAATTGCTTGAAGTAAAAGACCAGATTCCAAGTATAGAATTTGTCATAGCTCATGATAGATTTTTGGGTGATAAAAAACTACCTCTTATTACTTTTTATCAAGTTTCAGAAATTTCAGAACCGCTCATTCAAAATGAACAAAAAGAAATAGAATCTTATATCGATAGTATAGATATTGAAGATACTTTTACAATTATATATACGTCAGGCACAACTGCTGAGCCAAAAGGTGTTGAGTTAACACATAAAAACCTTATCTCAAATATCTACTACATTAATAAAAAAGCAAAAGATCTAATAAACTCAAATGATATATTTCTAACATTTTTGCCTTTTAGTCATATTCTTGGCAGAGCTGATAGCTATTACTTACCGCTTGCATATGGCTCACAAATTGCATTTGCAGAAAGTATAGAAAAAATTGCCGATAATATTTTGGAGTTTAAACCCACAATAATAGTTACGGTACCAAGACTTTTAGAAAAAATATATTCCAAAATTTTAGATAGCGTCCACCATGCAAGTAATTTCAAAAAAAACCTTTTCCATACAGCATTAACTATAGCTAAACAGTATATAGATGCAAAATATGTAAACAAAAACCTCACTTCTAATTTGGAATTTAAATATAAGATTTTTGATAAACTTGTATTTTCAAAAGTCAGAGAAAAATTAGGACTTGTTAACTTCAAAACATTTGTTTCCGGTGGTGCACCACTTGAAATAGAAGTTAACAAATTCTTTTGGGGTTTGGGTATTAAAGTGTTAGAAGGATTTGGTTTAACAGAAACCTCACCTGTATTGTGCGTAAATACTTTTGATAAGATAAAATTTGGTTCAGTAGGAACTTTAATAGAAAATACCCAGGTAAAAGTAGCACCGGATGGTGAATTATTGTTTAAAGGGCCACAAATTACAAAAGGCTATTACAAAGCCCCTGATTTAAACAAAGAAGCATTTGACGAAGATGGATTTTTTAAAACTGGTGATATTGGTAAAGTTGATGAAGAAGGCTTTATTTATATTACAGATAGAAAAAAAGAACTTATAGTTACAGCAGGCGGTAAAAATATTGCGCCAGCTCCTATTGAAAATGCACTTAAGTTATCCAAGTACATTTCAAATGCATATGTCTATGGTGATAGAAAACCGTACTTGGTAGCTTTAGTTACAATGAATATTGAGCGAGTCTTAGAGTTTGCAAAAGAAAATCATCTGCATTATTTTGATATAGCAGACCTTTCAAAAAATCAAAAAATACTTGATCTATTTAAAGCTGAAATTGAATCGGTAAACAAAACATTGGCAAGATACGAAACTATAAAAAAGTTTTCAATTCTACCCCACGATTTTAGTATTGAAGGCGGTGAATTAACACCAACTTTGAAATTAAAGCGAAGAATAATATATAAAAAATACATGGATAAAATTGAATGCTTGTACACAGAAGAGGGCAATTGCTTTAGTTGCTAAAAGGAGGTTTATGATAATGTTTGACAAAAGGAGGTTTTTGGAATGAGAGAAATTAACAAAGTCGCCGTCCTTGGCGCAGGAGTTATGGGTTCTACGATTGCAGCACATCTGGCAAATGCTGGTATTGAAGTTTTACTTTTAGACTTACCTAGCGACGATGACCCAAATAAAATTGCCAAAGCTGGCTTGGATGCTGCTTTAAAAGCAAAGCCTGCTGCTTTTTATTTGCCAGATTATTCATCTTTTATAAAAGTGGGTAACTTTAGAGATGATATACCAAAAGTTAAGGATTATGATTGGGTTATAGAAGTAGTAGTCGAAAGGATGGATATTAAAAAATCTCTCTTGAATCAACTTGCACCACATTTAAATCCAAATAATGTTTTTTCGAGCAATACAAGTGGCCTTTCAATAAATGAAATGGCAGAGACATTACCAGAAAATTTAAGAAAGAATTTTTTAATTACACATTTTTTTAACCCGCCAAGATACATGAGGCTTTTGGAAATTGTACCATCAAAGTATACTGATCCTAAAATTGTAAAAGATATGGCGGAATTTATTTCACACAGGCTTGGTAAAGGTATAGTTTATGCTAAAGACACACCAAATTTTGTTGCCAACAGGATCGGTGTATATTCCATATTTAATGGAATAAAGCACATGCTTGATATGGGATTAACTGTTGAAGAAGTTGACGCAATAGCAGGGCCAGCCACCGCAAGAGCAAAAAGTGCTGCATTTAGAACATCTGATTTAGTTGGTACAGATACAATGGTGCATGTTGCAAACAATACTTATGAATTGCTAAAAGATGACGATGAAAGAGAAATTTTCAGGGTGCCAGAGTTTTTAAATTACATGGTTGAAAAAAAACTGCTTGGCAATAAAACAAAACAGGGCTTTTATAAAAAAGAAAAGGTAGACGGCAAAAATGTAACTTATTATTTTGATTACAATAAAAAAGAGTATGTTTTGTCCCAAAAACCAAAATTTGCATCAATAGAGATGACAAAACAAATTGATGATAAAGCTCAAGCTTTAAAAACACTTATATCATCTAATGATAAAGCAGCTCAATATGCATGGAAAAACATACGCGATACAATTATTTATGCTGCAAAACGTATACCAGAAATTGCTGATGATGTAGTTAATATCGATAATGCCATGAAATGGGGATTCAACTGGGAGCTTGGACCATTTGAGATGCTTGATGCAATTGGAATTAAATATTTTGTTGATAGATGCGAAAAAGAATCTATAAAATTTCCAGAATGGCTAAAAGATATAGATCGAATATATAAAATTGAAAATGGCAAAAAATATTACTATGATTGTATAGGAAAAACTTACAAAGAATTAGAATTGCCAAAAACACAAATAAATCTTGAATTGCTCAAATCAGCAAATAAAGTTGTAGAAAAAAATTCTGGTGCAAGTTTAATTGATTTAGGTGATGGTGTATTTTGCCTTGAATTTCATACAAAAATGAACGCAATTGGAGCTGAAATTATTACAATGATAAACAAATCACTTGCAAGAGCTCAAAGTGATGGCATAGGTCTTGTTATTGCAAACCAAGGTAAATTGTTTTCAGCTGGTGCTAATTTAATGCTAATTGCAAGCCTAATTGCAGAAGGCGATTTTGCACAAATCTCACAAGCTGTAAAAACATTCCAAAAGGCTTCCATGAGTATCAAATATGCAAAAGTGCCGGTTGTTGCAGCGCCATTTAATTTAACATTGGGTGGCGGTTGCGAGATCAGTCTTCACTCTGATGCCATAGTTGCACATGCAGAAACATACATGGGTCTTGTAGAAGTAGGCGTTGGATTGATACCAGGTGGTGGTGGTACAAAAGAAATGACACTTAGATCAATTGAAGAGGCAAATTTATACAATGCTGATGTTTCTGCATTTGTATTCAAAGCTTTCCAGAATATTGCAATGGCAAAAGTTTCTATGAGTGCAGATGAGTTATTCCAATTAGGTTATTTACGACGTGGCGATTCCATAACAATGAACATTGATAATTTGATCTTTGATGCAAAACAAAAAGTTATAGCACTATCTACAAACTATAGACCACAAAAACCCAAAGAAAATTTAAGCGCACCAGGAAGAAGCGTAGCAGCAAGCATCAAGGCACAATTGTGGAACATGAAAATGGGAGGCTATATAACTGAATATGAAGAGTACCTTGGTGGGCTTATTGCAAATGTAATGACAGGCGGTGATGTGCCAGCAGGCACATTGATTACTGAAGAATATTTACTTGATTTAGAACGCGAAGCATTTTTGAAAGCTTGCGGTAATAAAAAAACACTGGAGCGTATACAACATATGCTAAAAACCGGTAAACCATTAAGGAATTAAGGAGGAAAAAACATGAAAAGTGCATATATTTTAACTGCGTACAGGACAGCAGGGTGCAAAGCAAAAAAAGGTAAATTCAAAGATACAAGGCCTGATGATCTGGCTGCAGCAGCCATAAGAGGTCTTATTGATAGAACAGGCATTGAAGAAGCATATATTCAAGATGTGATTTTGGGATGCGCATTTCCAGAAGCAGAGCAGGGCATGAATGTAGCACGTATTGCTTCTCACAAAGCTGGGCTTTCTTATGAGATACCTGCTCAAACTGTAAATAGATTTTGTTCTTCTGGTTTGCAGGCAATAGCAACTGCTGCAGAGCGTATTATGGCTGGTTTTGCAGACTGCATTATAGCAGGCGGTGTTGAAAGTATGACAATGGTTCCAATGGGCGGCAATAAATACAGCGCAAACCCGGCTTTAGTTGAAACATGGCCAGAAGTATATGCTGCAATGGGTATAACTGCAGAACTTGTAGCAGAAAAATTTAACATAACAAGGGAAGACCAGGATGTTTTTGGCTACAATAGTCAGATGAAAGCAGCTGCTTCATTGGAAAAGTTTAAAGAAGAAATTATACCTGTTGAAATAGAAAAGGTTTCTATAGTCGATGGCAAGGTTAAAAAAGAAAAAGAAATCGTGGATATAGATGATGGTGTAAGAGCTGACACTACACTTGAGGCTTTACAAAAATTAAAGCCTGCCTTTAAAGTAAATGGTACTGTAACAGCTGGTAATGCTTCCCAAATGACAGATGGTGCTGCAGCAGTGTTTGTTGTATCAGAAGACTTTTTAAAGAAAATAAACAAAGCACCAATGGCAAGATTTGTGGGTTTTGCTGTTAAAGGTGTACCACCTGAAATTATGGGTATTGGTCCAACTGCTGCCATACCCGAGGTTTTAAAGCTTACTGGTTTGTCATTGAACGATATAGGTTTAATTGAGTTAAATGAAGCTTTTGCATCACAATCCATCTATTGCATAAGAAAACTTGGACTTGATGAATCTATTGTTAATGTTAATGGTGGTGCTATAGCGCTTGGTCACCCACTTGGCTGCACCGGTGCAAAACTTACAACAACACTTTTGCATGAAATGAAAAGAAGAAATAATGTTAAATACGGTTTAGTGTCTATGTGCATTGGTGGCGGTATGGGCGCTGCTGGAATTTTTGAAAAAGTATAAATTTTTAGGAGGTTATCATGAAAGGTGGAGAATTTATCATTAAAGAAACTGATAAAAATGAAATAACTATACCAGAGGAAATTACTCAAGAGCAAAAACAAATGGCAGAAACTGCAGAAGCATTTGTTACAAATGAAATATTACCAAATATTGATGAAATAGATAAACATAACCTGGATTTGCTAAAATCATACCTTGCAAAAGCTGCTGAGCTAGGTTTTTTGGGAATCTATGCACCAGAAGAGTATGATGGAGTCGATTTAGATACAAAAACTACAATTGCAATAGCTGATAAAATGGGTGCTGCGGGCTCTTTTGCTGTGGCATTTGCAGCGCACGTTGGCATTGGAAGCTTACCGTTAATCTACTTTGGTACAAAAACGCAAAAAGACAAATACCTTAAAAAACTTGCAACTGGCGAATGGATTGCAGCATATTGTTTGACTGAACCAGATGCAGGCAGTGATGCTATGAATATTACTACTTATGCAACACTTTCGGAAGATGGCAAGTATTACATTTTGAATGGTTCAAAAACCTATATTACAAATGGAGGCATAGCAAACTTATTTACTGTGTTTGCAAAAATTAATAAAACAGATTATGCAGCATTTTTAGTAGAACGCAGCTTTGAAGGCGTAAGCATAGGCAGAGAAGAAGACAAAATGGGCATAAGGGGTTCATCCACCACACCTGTGATGTTTGATAATGTAAAAGTACCTGTTGAAAATCTACTTGGTGAGATTGGAAAAGGCTATAAAGTAGCATTCAGTGTTTTGGATGAAGGGAGGTTTTTGCTATCTGTTGCTGCAATTGGCGGAGCTAAAGTAGCTCTTCAGGAAGCCATCAAATACGGTAATCAAAGAAAGCAATTTAAGCTACCTATTACAAAATTTGGCGCAATAAAAGAAAAAATTGCAGATATGATTACAAAAATTTATGCAGGCGAAGCACTAAATTACAGACTTGCAGATCTCTACGACAAAGAAATTCAAAAAATAAACCATGATGATCCAAATTATTATGTAAAAAAACAAAAAGCTCTCGAAGAATACAGTATAGAGTGCTCGATATCAAAAATTTACGGTAGTGAAGCACTTGATTTTGTTGTAGACGAAACTGTTCAAATTTTTGGTGGTTATGGATTTATAAAAGATTACCCTGCAGAAAGATTCTATAGAGATGCAAGAATAAACAGAATCTTTGAAGGTACAAATGAGATTAACAGGCTACTTGTACCTGGCATAATGCTAAAAAAAGCTATGAAAAACGAGCTTCCATTGCAGCAGAGTGCAATGGCGGCATTTGAAGCACTAATAACACCGTCTTTTGATGAAATTGATGAAACAAAAAAATATTCCGTTGAAAAAAATCTTATAAAAAATTTAAAAACTTTGTATCTAGCTTTAAGTGGTATGGCAGTTCAAAAATACTTGGATAGTATTAAAAAAGAAGAAGAAGTTCTTTTTGCTTTAGCTGATATTGCAATAAACATTTTTGCTCTGGAAAGTGCTGTTTTAAGGGCAGATAAAGCACAAGATATTGTAAACCCAAATAAACTGCCTTTATATGACAGTGTTGTTAAAACAGTTGCTTTTGAGTGCACAAACAATGTTGAAATAGCTGCAAAAAAGGCTGCGTTTTATATTGGAGGCGATGCATTACAAAGCATTTTAAGTGGTATTAGGCGTTTTACAAAATATGATGCAAATGACTTACTTGAAGCTAAAAGACTGTTAGCAGATACTGCAATAGATCAAGAAAAATACATATTTTAATTTAAAAGGAGGCTTAATGCCTCCTTTTTTTGGGTGATCTATGTACAATGTAATTTTAAATGAAAATCAAAAAAAGATTTTTGAAGAAGCAAGTGAGTTTGTAAAAAGTGTTGACAAACAATTGCTTATTGATATGGACGCAGATTTAATAGAATACCCAAGACAAACCATTAAAAAGCTTGGAGATTTGAATTTACTTGGTATAAGGTTTGAAAAAGAATTTGGTGGCAGAAATTTAAGCTGGCAAGAAGAAGTAGTTTTAATTGAAGAAATCGGCATTCTTGGTGCTGCTTTGTCGTGCGCTAGCGTAATGCCTTCAATTGTAGGTGAGGCGATCTCAAAATTTGGGAGCAATTATCAGAAAGAAAAATATTTAAAACCTACATTAAAAGGAGATTTAATTTGTGCAGAAGGCCTAACAGAACCAAGAGGTGGTTCTGATTTTTTTGGCGCAACAACCATAGCTAAAAAAGACGGCAACAAATGGATTTTAAATGGACAGAAAAGATTTATTGTAGGCGCAAAAGGCGCAGATTATTTTTTGATTTATGCTAAAACCAATTTTTCAAACGATTACAAGCAAAATATGAGCGCATTTTTGGTTGACAAAAATCAAGTTAGTGTGGAAAATCTATATGAGCTTATGGGAGCAAGAGGAGCCGGCACGGGCAGAATTGTACTAAAAAACGCGATTGTTGGCGAAGAAAATCTAATTGGTAAAGAAAACGAAGGCTCAAAAATATTCTATCAAATGATGATACCAGAACGTTTAACTACTGCAGCAGGGGCGTTGGGTATTGCTAAAGCAAGCCTGGAAATTGCACTTTCCTACTCAAAAAACAGGAAAGCCTTTGGTCAGCCAATAAAAAATTTTGAAGCGGTAAGCTTTAAAATAGCTCAATCAAGCGCATTACTTGATGCAGCAAGATCCCTTGTGCACACAGCAGCAAAAGCAGTTGATGAATTGCAAGACTCAAGTATTCAACGCAGACTTGTAAGCGAAGCAAAGCGATTTTCTACACAAGCAGCATGGGAGATTGTAAACAATGCGATGCAAATTATGGGTGGCATTGGCTATACTAATGTTTATCCTATTGAAAGATACCTCAGAGACACACGATTGATGATGATCTGGACTGGCACAAACGAAATTATGGATTTAATAGTTCAGCACGAATTATATAAAGAGTTGGACAAAATGCGAATCAAACGCGATATAGAAAACGATGCCAAATCATCTGACAAAATAGAAGAAAAGGTATTTGAGTAAAAATGGATAGGCACACGCTTGATACACCTTATCCTGTTGGTCCTGTGCATTTTTATACCTGTGAGTTAAGTGGCGATATAATTATGTTTGACACAGGACCATACACATTTGTTGCACTTGACTATATCAAAAAAAACATCAATTTAAACAGATTGAAATACGTATTTATTACGCACTCTCACGCTGATCACTATGGGCTTGAAAATTTTATTGCAAAAAACTCACAGGCTAGAATTTTTATGCCAAAAATGGATCACCTTAAATTTACAAATCTTCAAACAAGGATAGAAATTTCTAAAAAGCTGCTTTTAAAGTATGGCTTTAGTACAGATTACATTGAAAAAATAAAAGTTATGCTTTTGAATTTTGTAAACAGTGTACCTTTACCCATAAATTATGAAATTTTAGAAGAATCAAAGTTTGATATTGACTTAAATTATATGTTTTGCCCTGGTCACTCCAAAAGTGATGCAGTTTATTTATTTAACGGTTATGCAATAACAGGTGATTGCCTGCTAAATAATATTTTTCAAACGCCATTGCTTGATGTTGACTATGATAAAAATGATAGGTTCAATAATTATGAAGCCTATTGTTCTACTTTACTAAAATTTCCAATTTTAGAAAAATATACGATTTTACCAGGACACAGAAAACATAGCTCCATTGAAGAAATTGTAGTTTTCTATGTAACAAAAATTATTGAAAGAGCAAGTCTTATTCAAGACCATTGCGATAAATTAGTATTCGATATTATAAAAAATACAATTCCTTATGCTCTAAATGACCCATTTACTGCCTATATAAAAGCATCAGAAGTATTGTTTTTTCTTGATTTTTTATTAAACCCGTACTTATTGAAAGAAAGTCTTGAAAAAATAAATATAATAGACAGCCACCTTTTGAGAATGTTTGATAGGATTTTTCTAAAAAAAGTTTACCAAAAAAATTAAGTTTATCAAAAAAATTAAATTAAACTTGAAATTAAACTTTTCAAATATATAATACAAGTAGTATTTAATATTTGGAGGATAGTGTTGAATAGAGTTTTATTGGTTATATTTGATGGTTTTGGTGTTAATCCAAATAGAGCTTATAATGCTGTTGCATTGGCAAAAACGCCTAATTTAGATTACTATTTTGCCAACAATTCACATACAGTAATAGAAGCTTCAGGTATTGCATGTGGTCTTCCAGATGGTCAGTTTGGCAATTCGGAAGTGGGTCATTTAACCCTAGGATCAGGTAGAATACTAAAGCAAGATCTGCTTAGAATTACAGAAAGTTTTGAAAACGGCACTATTAACGAAAACCCCACATGGCAAAAAATTATAAAAGAAAATTCAAATAAACGGTTGCATTTAATCGGTTTGGTTTCTGATGGAGGCGTACATTCCCATATACAGCATATAATTTACCTTATAAAACTCCTTGCAAAAAACAACATTGAGCCAGTTTTACATATGATAACTGATGGCAGAGATACGCCACCAACAAGTGCGCCCATTTATTTAGATATTTTAGAAAAATTATTTAATAAGCTATCAAAAGGTACAATTGCAACTGTAAGCGGTAGATATTATGCTATGGATAGGGCACAAAACTACGATAGAGTAGAAAAGGCATACAAAGCTATTGTAAATCATGAAGGAATGTCTGCAAAAAGTGCAAAAATTGCTATAGAACAAGCCTATGCAAGAGGAGAAACAGACGAGTTTATAACACCCACCTTTATAGAAGGTGTTGCACCAATCCAGAAAGATGAAGCAGTATTGTTTTTTGATTTTAGAGCAGACAGGATGCGTCAGATTGTAAGTGCTTTTGGAAGCAGTGATTTTAAATATTTTAAGCGCAATAATGTATTTAAAGTTTACTGTATGGTAGAATACGATGAAAAATTTGATTTTGATGTGCTTTTTAAACCCATTTTTCCTAAAAATGTACTATCAGAAATCATAAGTAAAGCAGGACTTACCCAATTTCACTGTGCAGAAAAAGAAAAATACGCTCATGTTACTTATTTTTTTAATGGCGGAAAAGAGGAGCCTTTTGATAAAGAAGATAGGGTGATTGTACCATCGCCAAATGTATCTACGTATGATTTAGCACCCCAAATGAGCGCATGCGAAGTGGCAGATCAAACAATTAAAGCTATAAAAAAGCATTACGATTTTATTGTAATAAACTTTGCAAATGGGGATATGGTAGGGCATACGGCTGTGCAAAAAGCTTGCATAATTGCTGTTGAAACACTTGATACACAATTTAACCGCCTGGTAAAAGCTGCTTTAGAAGAAGGATATAATATTTTGCTTACTGCCGATCATGGCAATTGCGACGAAATGGTTGACCCAATAACTGGAGAACCTCACACCCAACACACAATTTATCCAGTGCCTTTTTTGATTATTGGCAAAAAGTATAACCTTAGAACTCAAGGCGGAATTTGTGATATTGCCCCCACGGTTTTGGATTTGTTAAATTTGGAAAAACCATCGGAAATGAGCGGTAAAAGTTTGCTACTAAAACCAACCTACTATATTTAGGAGGTAAAAATGGATGTAAAGGTTCCTCTTGATGTTCCATATGAGCGAAGACAAAGCTACATTAGAAACTTTAATATTATGACGCACGAAACAGGCAGATTAGCATTATTTGCTGGAGATCAAAAAATAGAACACTTAAATGACGACTTTTTTGGACCAAATATTCCAATTGATGATAGTTCACCAGAACATCTATTTAAAATTGCTCAAAATGCAAAAATTGGCGCTTTTGCTTCTCAAATTGGCCTTATAGCCAGATACGGCATTGATTATCCCAAAATACCGTATGTTATAAAAATCAATTCAAAAACAAATCTGGTTAAAAAAGATTTAAAAGATCCGCTTAGTACAGCAATGCTTGATATCGAGCAAATTGATAGGTTTAAAAAACAATCTGGTTTAAATATTGTTGGTGTTGGTTATACGATTTATCCAGGCAGCGAATTTGAATACATAATGCTAAAAGAAGCAGCTCATATTATATTTGAAGCTCATCAGCTAGGTTTGATTGCTATAATCTGGTCTTATCCAAGGGGAAAAAGTGTTGTAGACGAATACGATCCTCATTTGGTTGCAGGTGCTTGCGGAGTTGCAGCGTGCCTGGGTGCTGATTTTGTGAAAGTTAATTTTCCTAAAAAAGAAGGTGTAAATATTTTTGAAGCCTTTAAAGAAGCAGTTTTAGCTGCAGGTAGAACACGTGTAATGTGTGCCGGTGGATCATCAAAAGAACCAAAAGCTTTTTTAGAAGAATTATACAATCAAGTTCACATAAGTGGTGTTCAGGGTGCTGCAACAGGCAGAAACATTCATCAAAAACCGCTAAAAGAAGCAATTAGCTTTGCAAATGCAATTTATGCAATACTTATAGAAAATAAATCTGTAGAAGAAGCCTATAAAATTTATCAAGAGGGTTAGTTTATGTTGATTTTCCCTCCAAATAAGACAAAAATAGTTTGCACAATAGGTCCTGCATCAAAAAACAGAGAAGTCATGGAAAAAATGATGCAAAATGGTATGAATATTGCACGCATTAACTTTGCACATGGCAGCTTTGAAGAACACAGAACAATTATAGAAGACCTAAGAAAAACAGCCAAAAAACTAAACAAACGTATAGTGATTTTAGGTGATTTACCAGGACCAAAAATAAGGGTTGAAGATATTGAACCCATTGAATTAAAAGAAGGTGATAGAATAGTATTATCCAGCAATCCTGAAGGTAATGAAATTGGTGTAAACTTAGAAAACTTTGCAAGTTATTTAAGCTCAGGAACAATTATTTATCTAAATGATGGGTTTTTGCAGCTTAGGGTGGAAAGCATAGAAGGTCAGAAGGTTAAATGTATTTGTTTGATTGGTGGCAAATTATCATCTCACAAAGGCATTAATCTGCCTGGAGTGGAGCTACCTTTAAAAGCTATAGGTGATTTTGAAAGAAAATGCCTTGATTTTGCAAAAAGCGTTAAAATAGATGCAATAAGCATATCTTTTGCGCAAAACAAACAGGATATACTTGATGCAAAAGCCTATTGCGAAAAAATTTCTTACAATCCCTTTATAATTGCAAAAATTGAGCGCTTAAAAGCAATAGAAAATATAGATGAGATACTACAAGAAACAAATGGTATAATGGTAGCTCGAGGTGATTTAGGTGTTGAAACACCAATCGAATCCATAGCAATATTGCAAAAGCAGCTCATACAAAAAGCCAACATACTTGGAAAACCCGTAATTACTGCTACACAGATGCTTGAGTCTATGACAAACAACATAAGACCAACAAGGGCAGAAAGCACAGATGTAGCAAATGCAATACTTGATGGTACAGATTGCGTAATGCTATCAGAAGAATCAGCCGTAGGTAAATATCCAGCAGAATCTGTCTTAATGCTTTCCAAAATTGCCCAAAGCGTAGAAAACAAACGTTATCTTTACCCGATATACGAAACCTTATTTAAAGTACTATCTTCAAAATCGCCAACACTCGAAGATACTATGGCAGTAAATGTTTTTACCACAGTTAAAAACCTAAATCCACTCTTGCTTGTAACGCCAACTACAAGCGGAGCAACTGCAAGGCGTATGAGCCGCTTTAAGCTGCCTATCTGGATACTTGGTGTAACACACAATGAAAATGTAGCGCAAAACTTAGAGTTTTCATATGGTGTCTACCCTGTATATGAACAAGAATTGCCTCAGGACTGGAAAAGTTATATAAAATCACTTATTGGAGAACATGAATCTTCTTTTGTTTTGGTTAGAGGTCCGTCAATTAAAAACCCTGATGCAAACAATTCACTTGAGATTGTAAGGATGAAGTAGATCATTCGCTTACGCTTTAGAATAACATCCCCATCTGTCATTCTGAAGGGCACGAATGTGCCCGAAGAATCTCATTGCCATATTACTGCAGTTATAAAATTACTCAAAGTAATTAAACTGCTTTTAATCAAAAAAAATGCTATATCCTACCTTAAATTCTACTATTGTAGGCTTCAGCGTATCATCAAACTCTTGTACGCTAAAAAATACTCTTGTTAAATACCTATCATGATCAGGACTATTTTGAAGCAATACCAACGGGCTTCCGAAAGTTTTATCAATAAATAGCTTGACTATCAAAGAATTTCTAATCCCAAAAGATAAATAACCATCTGTAACCCCAAGTCCGCCATTTGAGCTTTGCAATATTGATACTGGCAGGTGATGCAAAATAGGCATATCCTTTTCTATAAAAAATTTTTCATTATAGCGACCACCGTTTTTGCAAGAATACCAGAATTTAATATTTTTTTTAATAGGCAAAAGCGTAAATGTAGCCATTCTAATAGATGCTTTTGTGGGTTTTGAAAGTTTTAGAATATCATAAATCGATATCTTTTTTAAAGCAAAATCAACAATCCATATTCTTTCTTCAACCGCCAGGTCAGATAAATAATTTATTCCTTTTATGAAAAATTTATCCTCACCTGTTTTTTTAACTTCTATATTAGAAGTTTCATTTAAATTTGCAATCCTTCCAAAGGAGCAGGATTCTATTGTTGTCGTGCCTGTATAATAATCAGCACCGTGAGATATATAATCAAGCTCCCCATGATTAACGCTACCAAATAAAAGTTTTTTTTCATTTTTGCATACATTTTCAAGCGCAAGACCTTTTTTGGTTAGAAAAGTAGCACTGTATTGTTTTCCTTTTAATAAAATTTTCCCTGAATTATTGTCAAAATCAAGCTCTTTGGCATTTTTTGTTTCTATTTTAAAATCGTTATTGAACTTGCTTAAATAGCTAATCGAGGCATGCCATTTATTTAAAGTTGTATGTGTTCTATAATCGCTTCCCCAAAACTTTAATAAATTTTTCCATGATTCATTGTCAGTTTTGTTTTTAATAGTATCATAACAATTATAACACAATGTATTTATGTAGTGCCCACCAAGACCAGCTACGCTCCATCTGCTTAATGAGTATTTAGGCTGTTTTTTAACAATTATAGGATATACAGGGTTACTCAAATCAAGAGCTATTTTTTTATTTGCAAATTGCAAGACTTCACAAGGCAGTAAAAATTCTCCGTAATTTTTTAAAGCCAAAAAAATCTTTTCTATATTTTTCCATTCGTTTGTATTGATATTGTTTTCTGTATTAAAACGTCCTGGCCTAAAATTAAAAACTTCTAAATCTGAAGAATATATTGGCAAATAACGATAACCTTTTTTTATAAAGCGCTCAATCATGGATAAATAATTTTCTAGTGTATTTTGAGAGGTAGCCGTACGCTGAAATTGCTGAAAAAGGATAGAATTGGTCCAGATAATAGGTATTTGGGTTTTTATCCCTTTTGCTATTGCAGGTGCAAAACCATACGATTCTTGCCAGTAATGTGCGTTGATAGAGTAAGGGTTGTTCCACTCCATACAAATTGCATCATAGAATTCTTTATAGATATCTACCATAGATTTTGAAAATACCTGTTCGTTTAAAAAAGCAACCCTAGGCTTGATTCCCAAAAAATTCTCATAAACCTTCAACCCAAGCTCTTGATTTTTTACATTTACTTTATATGGCACAATTGGACCTATGATTTGCTGATAACCACTTGCAATAACTTCAACCAAACCGCTTTTTGAAAGAATTTTTAGCTCATCTATAAACAATGGGGCAAACTTAGAAAGTTTTTCAAGTGTATAGCCACTGAGCTCGATACCGGTTTTTGTATTAGTTGACTTAACTATTTCAAGCAATGGAAAATAGCTTTTAGCAATAACTTCATTTAGCTGATCTTCATCAATTGATGAAAACGCCAGATTACAATGAAATATGAGGTAAAATTTTGGTTTATTGCTAACCTTTGTTAAAGAATTAATTTTCATGTTTAAAATTCTCAATATAGTTTTCGAAACTTTTTACCCTATCTGGATACATCTTTTTTAGATTATCAAACGCTTTCATAAGTATTTTTGGTTTTTGATTGTATAATTTTTCATAATCCACAATAGTTGTTGCGATACGCTGATAAAATTTTTCATAAGTATTCAAAGCAATATCTTTTAAATTATGCTCAATGTATGGGTTTTTAAATCTATTAATCACAGTCAAATAAAAATCTTCTACAAAATTTTTATCATAGTTTATAGTAGGAAATATCTCATCATAAAATAGCTTATTAATCAAGTTTATATAGTGTTTATCTAAAAAACATTCATAAACTGTATTTTTACCTTCCATATATGCTGTTAGCACCAGAAATGTATGTATACCGTTTAATACCTTTATCTTTATCTGGGCTATTTTGTCTATATCTTTTGTAAAATAAACATTCAAACCCTTATTGTTAAATATTTTTTCTAATAAACTATTCTTGCTTACGTAAAATGCATAATACCTTTCTCTTTCTATATTTAAATTGCTTTCTTTTGTTACAATGCAATCAACAATTGTATTTACAAACTCACATGTCCTTAACACCCAAAATTTAAAACTATCGTTATAATTCTCATCAATTATTTTCAAAATTGTTTGTTTTAAAAACTCTCCGTTATTAGGAATAAGCTCTAACGGTATAATAACAAGCATTTTATTATTATCAAGCTCAAATTTTTTATACAAAAATGATGTTAAAAGCAAAGGGTAACCTCGTTTATCCAAAATACCTTTTTCTGTTGTATTTGAAACAATAAAATCTATACTGTTTGCCAATTCAAATATAACTTTTGTATCTTTTGCCCAAAAAAGATCTTTTATCACGCTTACATTGTCGGTTTGGGTATAATTTATATCTTTTAGTGTAACATTAAATATGCATTTATTATTTTTTAAGTTAGTATATTGTACTTTAGGCGTAAAATAAACTGCAAAAACTTCTGAATTAATATCCGTTTTTGATAGCATCCAATCAAAATAGCCTTTTATAAATTTACCTGTGCCAAATTGTAAAAAAGTTACTTTAAGAGCCATCTGTATTTACTTTGCGTATTTGGCATTAATTTTTTTGAATCTCCAACCAAAACCCATAAATAATAAAGCTCGTATCCAGGCATGGAGCAAACCGGGTGGTATCCTTTTGGTATCAATACAATATCGTTATTTTCCACTACCACGCATTTATCAAGCGATTTATCTTCTGTGTAAATTCTTTGCATACCAAAACCATCAGATGGGTTTAGTTTAAATAAATATACTTCTTCCATTTTTACTTCAGAATTGCTATTTTGATCGTGTTTATGTGGAGGAAAACTTGACCACTCTCCTTTAAAATTTATAGTTTCACCTAAAACTAATTTTACAGAAGGACTGTCTTCGTCTAAAATATCAAATACTTTTCTTCTATAGCCGAGGCTGCCTCTTATATGTTCTTTTATCTGGTCTGGATAGATCACAGAAAATTTTGAGTCTTTATCAATTTTTGTTTTACAAATTGCTACTTCGCATAATGATTTTGGATTTAGCAAAACTCTTGTGTTTCTCGGAATATATATAGCGCTTGCTTTTTCTTCAAAAACATTTTTTCTATTTAATATAAATTCCTTTTCAAAAAAAACGCTTAACTCTCCTGATAATAAAACAATGGCTACCTCAAAATTGGTTTCAAAAATTTCAATTTGTTTTGAAAAATTTAAATGTGATAGCCAGATATTTTTTACAGGCCCATCACTTGCATAAGCTTGCCTGACTTTAAGTTGCATATCAAAAACTCCATGTATAAATCTTTATAGTTTTTTTTGCTAATTCAAATGCATAATTAGCTTGCTCATAAGTATCACCGCTTGTTATTACATAACAAACTCTATGAGCACAATTTTTATACTCAGAAATAGTTTCGCCTTCTTTGATAGTTAAAAAAATTTGATTAACATTTTTAATTTTTAGCGCTTCCTTCACGCCTTCAATTTTTTTTACCAAACCAGGTTTTGGAAAAATCGCTCTGCATAAGCTTACACGCTTTTTGTTTGGAGTATATGTTTCAGGATCTGGAATATCACCAATTGTCAACTGTATGACAAACTTTATAGGTTCCATTCCACTTGATAAAGGCGTGGTATATTGTGAATGGAAACCACCAGAAAGCCTGGCTGCCATTTCTAATATCATAATCTTATTATCTTTTTTTCTAATGATCATATCAGCTTTTGCAGGCGCATTGTTGATTTTTAATGCTAATGCAGCATTTTTTACCACTTCATACATTTCTTCTTCTGTTTTTTTTGGTAAAAATGCAGGATTAACATGTCCTGTTTCTATAGGTAAAGGCAACATATCGTATTCTCTTTTTGCAATACCAAACCTGTATTGTTTGCCATTATAAATGACAGTTTCTACGCTGTATTCTTCCCCTTCCACATACTCTTCTATGAGAGCGGTATGCGTTGTAGACTGCATGAATGCCTCATACAATGCAGCCTCTAAATCTTCGATTCTTTCCAGCTTTTGTGTCCCTCTTGAAGCAGAACTGTCAACTGCTTTTACCATGCATGGTAAACCAATTTTATCTATAGCATTTTTTGCTTCATCAATAGTTTTTACTTCTTTTGCTAAAGGAGTTGGCACATTATTTTTTAACCATAGTTGCTTACTTAAACTTTTATTATTGGAATACCTGGCCGAAAAACTATTTACGCCAATCAAGTTTAGTTGTTCATTAATAGCTGCTGCACTAACTGCATTGTCAGCCGCTGCAAATACGCCTGAAATATTATATTTATATTTATTATTAACTGCAAATCTTAAAAGCGAATCTATATCTTTTGTGTCAATGTCTAAAGCAAGGTCGCAATATTCAAACCCAACTGCATTTTTATCCCTATCAACTGCAATTACAAACAAACCTAATTCTTTTGCTGTTTTTATTGCAGGTATCTGCATAATACCTGCACCAAGTATGATTATTGATCTCATATTATACCTTTGCATAAAGCACAGTGTCACCGAAATCAAACCTATGATGTCCAATATAGAGTTTATATTCTTTTACCCAATCTTTAAGCAATATTGGAATTTTCCATAAATGTTCTGGTTTGTGGTAAATGCAAATTTGAAGTTTTGGTTTGTATTTGGTTATAATTTCTTTAGTACCATATAATGCTTCTAACTCTGCACCCTCTATATCCATCTTTATTAATGTAGGCTTTTCTTTATCTTTAAAAAATTCATCCAGGCTTATTACATCTATTGTTTGGTTTGCTTCATTAAAACTGTCAGTTATCGTACTTCCACGTGTTCCATCAGCTATAAAATGTAATTTATCAGATTGTTTCCAAAGTCCGAATTTGTTGCAAAATATATTATCGTATTTTTTTGTGTTTTCGATAAGTTTGCTGTAGTTTTGATTATCTGGCTCAAATGCGTAAATTTTTTTATAGTTTATGTTTTGCTTTATAATTTCTTCTATTGTATCGCCAATATAGGCACCTGCATCTACTATAATATCATTATCTTCCGGTTTTACTTTTGGATGAAAATATTGATTATATTCGACTTTTGGCATAGGAGGCCAAATTAAATTTTTACCGTAAAATACTCTACCTTTCAAAACTCTAAAATATAAAACTCTTGATGCATCGTCTTCTAATAGATCGAATATTTGTAAATAATTATTCAAATTAAGTTTCAAATGCGATAAAAACCTTTCTTGCGTATTTTCTATTTCCATTGTAGATAAATTATGCATAAAATAACTTACATCAAAATCAAGTTTGTAAAGTAAACCAAATCTTTCTTCAAGTTGCTTTTTTATATCAGTCCACCACACTGAAGCTATTATAACTTTGTTATCGAAAAACAAGATTTCGCTTGGATGTTTTATAATTTTGCCCAAAAACTCTTTTCCTTTTTTATTTATGTCATTATCAACAAAATATTCTACCTTTTTACCTAATTTATCTAAAAATTCTTTTATTTCAGCACCACCAGCACTAGCTCCAAAAATAATAAAATTGTCGTATTTATTAATAAAGTTTTTGCTATTAATTTCGTAGCTTATTAATTCTAAATGAGATTCACCAAATTTTACAATTTCTTCTAATTTTTCTTTCCACACTTTTTTCTCCATTTACAACTAATTAAATTATTAATTTTCTTGTTATTTTAAAATCATAGCTGTTTTTATTTTTTTGTTCTAAGTTATACTGTGCATCCATATACATAGGATTTAAGTCTAAAGCTTGTTCAATCAATTTAAAACCATCTTCCACATTTCCTAATTTTATGTATGCAACACCAATATTGTTATATAAACAACCAAGTTGAACCTTAAATTTCAACAAATCTTTATTCAAAAGTAGATTAAAATATTCTAAAGACTTTTCTACTTTGCCTTCTTTTAGATAAAATGCCCCAAGACAAAACAAAGCATCAGGGTTGTTTGGATTTATATCTAAAGCTTTTTGGAAATATTCTTTTGCTTCTTCAATCTTACCGGTTCTTAAATAAAATATACCTTGTGAACTATAATTTTCATCTTCTTTTTCATAACTGTAACCTACTATCGAAAAGTCCGTTTTATTTAGAGTCAAGTTTGGATTATAATATGGATCACCTTTTTGTAAAATGTCCTGCCATTTTGACTTAAAAAGTGACACTTCTTTATTATAACGCTTTATGGAGTTTTCTCCAGTATTAAAACCTCTTGATTTTGATTCATAGTGATACAAAACTGCATGAGGTGTCCATACAACTAAATAACCTTTTTTTCTTAAACTTAAACATAAATCAATATCATTCAAAGCTTCTGGATAGCCTTCATCAAACCCTTTAATTTCATTAAAAACTTTTTTTCTTACCATCAAACATGCACCGGTTGCTGCTGATAAATTCTGCACTGTAATTAATCTTGTAAAATAACCTGTAGAATCTGAATTTGAATACTTAAAGCAATGCTCTGCTATACCATTTATACCAATTATTATACCAGCGTGTTGAATCGTATTGTTTGGATATAGCAGTTTTGCACCAACTGCTCCTACATCATCTCTTTGGGCAAACATCAGCATTTCTTCAATCCAGTTTGGTGTAATTACTTCAGTGTCGTTATTTAAAAAAAGTAAAACCTCTCCTTGTGAAAATTGCACTGCATAATTATTTATACTTGAATAGTTAAATGGTTTATCCCATACAATTACTTTAATAAATGAATATGTTTTTTCCAAAAATCTGTAGTAATCAAAAATAGATTGTTCTATAGAATTATTTTCTACTATTATAATCTCATAATTTTTATATGTAGACTTTTGAATAATTGACTTAATGCATTTTTCTAAGTCATCTTTGTGGTCTTTATTTGGTATAATTATAGAGATTTTTGGACTATCTGTTATTTTATAGTTAATTTTATACAAACCTAAAACTTTACCATCTAAAACATCACCATCTAGATTTAATCTATTTAAATGCTCCTTTAAAGCTTTTTTGGCAGAATCGTAAGCATAAATTTTAGATTGAGGATTTCGAGAAACTGAATTTTGACTTACTCTCCAATGGTAGAGAATTTTTGGAATGTGTATTATCTTTTTTGCTTTTTCTGTTACCCTGAGTATAAGCTCATAATCTTGAGAGCCTTCAAAACCTTCCTTCAAATATCCAATTTTATCTAAAAGCTTTTTTTTAATTACACTTAAATGGCATACATAGTTACAACTTCTTAAAAAATCTGGGGCAAAATCTGGTTTAAAGTGAGGATCAAAAAACTTTTTCCCGTCTTCAGTTACTTTATCTTCGTCTGAATAAATAAAATCAACGTCTGGATTTTCATTTATAGTTTTTACTACTTCAAACAGAGCATTTTTGGCTAATATATCATCATGATCTAAAAAAGCTGTATAATCACCTTTGCTAATAAAAATTGCTTCGTTTGTATTTTGCGCTATACCTTTGTTTTTCTTTAAATATTTAATTTTAATACGATTATCTTTGTCTGCATAATTATCTAAAATCCTTTTTACATGACTTTGATCACTTGCATCAGCTATACAAAGCTCAAAATTTGTGTAGCTTTGATTTAAAACAGATTCTATCATTTCAATCAAAAACTGTTCTGGTGTATTCCATGTGGGCACTACAACAGAAATTAAAGGCTTAAATGAAAAAATTAAATCTTGTGTGTTACTTTCTTGCATAAATTACTACCTCTCTGCCAATATTCAATTGCGCTAAAGATTTATAAAGATCTCTTTTTAAATTATTAAACCCAGCGTTTTGTAAATTTTTTTCAAAATTTTTTCTTTTTGTATGGCATAATCTGCCTAAACTGTCATTTCCCACATAATTATCTCCCATAAGTAAGAAAATATCTATCGGAAATGATGTTTCTTTTAATACAATATCAAAACCTTGTTCTCTTAAAAGTTTTTCAAGTGAATTAAAATCAAAATAATTAATATGATGCGGTAGTGCTACCCACCATGGAGAAAAATTACAAGCTTTTTTTAAAGCAAGTTGAAATGGATTATAATCGTTTGGTACAACAATACATACAACACCACCTTGCTTTAAAACCTTTTTTATAGAGGCAATGGTGTTTGCAGGGTCTGGTACGTGTTCTAGTACTTCACTTAAATATACTACATCAAATTTACTGGCTAATTTTTTAGATAAATTTTCGTCAAAAAATCCTTCTATTACATCCAGACCAATTGATTTACAATGATTGATAGATTGAATTGATGGGTCTACACCCAATACACTCCATCCTCTATTTTTACCATAAAGCAAAAAATATCCGCCCCCACAGCCAATATCAAAAATATTGCCTTTATAGCCCAATATTTTTTCAAAACTATCGTATCTGTCTTTAAATACCAAATCATACCAATCTTTATCTTCCAAAAATCTTTCATTAAAAAACTCTACATTTTGATAGTATTTGCTTTTATACATATCTTGCAATTCTCGAGGACTTGGTATAGGTATAATATGTTTAAATCCGCAAATTTTGCAATCAATTACATCAAAATCATTAACACTGTCCAATACTTCTCCATAGTGATTTTGCCATTGTTTTTCACTCACCCAAAACCTCCTTTGCAATACGAAAAGCACCAAGTCCGTCGATACAGTCTTTAGCAGTTTGAGCCATTTTATATCTTAAATCGGCATTTTTTGACAATTTTAAAGCAGCTTTTGTTATTTCTTCTAAGTCTGTCTTGTCATATTCTCCCAAATTTATTGCAAAACCACTTTTTTCAAGCATTGAAGCCGATAAACTATGGTCTTTGCTAATACACAAATAAATTGCAGGCACACCCACACAGGCTAACTCATAAGCACTTGTGCCAAAAGAACAAATTGCAAAATCGCACATATGCATTATTTCAGCCATATTGTCAACATTTTGAAAGACTTTATAATCGTAATTTGCTTTTTTTAAAATCATATCCAAATTTTTTTTGCAAGAAAACAGTGCACCAATAACAATTAATGCTTCAAATTCAACATTTAAATTATTGAGAGCTTTTGCAATTAACGGCGTTATGCATTTTGGATCGCTTGCACCTGCTGCTACAAATATCTTTAACTTTTTGTTTAATGGTTTTGGTTTATTTTTGTACTGCAAAAATTGATCGCGCAAAATCACCCACTCAAACCCAGAATAAAGTTTACCTTTAAAACCTTCCCAGCTAAGATGCCTGACCTGAAATACGGGTGGGTAAAAAACATAATCGCAAACAAGCCTTTTATCTTGAGGATCATCTATGCTTACTATTTTAATATTAAACTTTTGTTTTATCTCAACAAGAATTTCTTTATCAAGCTCATCCCTTATGTCCAAAACTAATATGTCTGCTTTTGATTTTTCAATTGTGTCAATTAGCCATTGTTTGGAATTTTTTTCATCTTTTTCGATTATAGTGTATTGTCCTTTTTGAATGAGTTTTATTGCCTTGAGATTTTTATTTACAGCAAAAGTAATTTGACAGTCTCTTTTTTTAAACTCTTGCGCAAGTGCCAAGCATCTAACCAAATGACCAAAACCAATAGCCCTTGAAGCATTGCATCTAAACAGTACATTTTTCATACAAAATAATATAGCAAAAAGTATTCTTTTAAGGATTATCCTGCCAGAAAAACTTGCCTACTTTTTTTGCGTTTTTCCATATGTCTGTGTATTTAGTTTGTAGTTCAATATTTAGTGGCTTGTGTTGAATATTTTTGTTAATGTTTATAAACTCAGGGTTTGATTTTAAAAGATTAACTATATCTTCTAAATACATAAAATACTTTTGAGTGTATAGCTTTTCATATATTATTTTGTATAGCTCATAGTCTTTTTTTTCATCCAATGTCAATCTGCAGTTTTGCAAAATAAGAGAATCTTTTGGACAAACTTCTACTATGCGAAGCTTATCGGGATTTTGTGTAATGTAGATTGCACCTACATGTTCTTTATTTAAAGCATCATTTGTATTTTTATAAATATAATCAAGTACATCAGCTTTAATAACGCCAGCCCCTTCAAATGCACAACCTAGATTTTCACAATAAATCACATCTGCATCAAACAAACTTAGCGCACTTATTTGATTGTCTATCCAAACAGGACAAATGTGCGGACAATCTGCAGTTATTCTTACTACATACTTTGGTTTTTTTTCGTAAATTATATCCATAAAACGCTCAAGCACATTATCAAGGCTACCTCTGTAATAATTCATTGAATTTGCTTTCAAAAACTCCACAAGCTCATCGTCGCTTTTGTCTTTGGATGTTGCTACGATAACCTCGCTTACATATTTAGAATGCAAAGCTCTATGGTAAACATGCCAGATTACAGGTTTTCCTGCTAAATCAAGCATAACTTTGCCTGGAAGCCTTGTTGAAGACATGCGTGCCTGAATTATAGCTATTGTCTTTTGCATAAACTATCCCTTATACCCCTAAGAGGCCTTAAGCCATCTATTGGATCTGCTCTCCAAAGACGTTCTTTAAACTCACTATCCTGCGGTTCTTTTTTGCCATCACCATCGGCTAAAAATGCATCTTTAACACTTTTTATAAGAGACTCAACCTGATTTGGTAAATAGCAGTGACCCATTTGGTATTCTTTACCTTTGCCGTCTAAATCCATATGAAATTCAACCATTGAAACATCATATTTATGTATAGCCCTATGTATTACGCCAAAATTAACACTGTGATCAGACCATCCAAATTTGATATTTTTAGGCAATGACTCTCTCATTGTTTGTATTGCACTTAAGTTGCAATCCTGCGGCAGGGTAGGGTAATTTGAAGTACAGTGTAAAACTGTCAGATCTGTGCATTGATTATCAAATACTGTTTCCACTGCAAATTTTACCTCATCAAGTGTTGCCATACCGGTAGATATGATCATTGGCTTTTTTGTTTTAGCGCATTTTGAAAGTAAATCTTGCCACAAGATTTCGTATGAAGCAATCTTGAATGCATTGACATACGGCCCTAAAATATCTACAGCATCAAGATAAAAAGGTGTGCATATAAATTTTATATTATTATCCGCACAACATTTAGCAATTTCTGGTATATACTTTTCATTTAACTCCCATTTTTTCCTGTTTCTTAGCTCTTCAAAACACTCCAGTGCTTCTTTGGCAAACAATTCATCAATTTTAAATAATTGAAACTTAACACCACTACAACCAATTTTTGCTGCTGTCTCAATAAAATCAAAACACCGATTTAAGTCATTGTTGTGGTTGCTTGACACCTCTGCAATAAATTCTACCATTCATTTATCTCCGATATAATTAAATTTAGAAACCAAAAATTATTCTTTACCTAAAATTACTTTTTGAAGTTTTTTAAAACTTTCAGTGCCAGCAAATTTTAGCCAGTAAAATACAATAGATTCAGATGGTATTACTTTTGCACCAATTGAATTATAAAACGCAATAGCTGTATTGTAAAATTCTTCTTCTCTTGAAGTTACTGCATCTTTTGCAATTACCACATTGTAGCCTTTTTCTATTAAATCTATGGTTGTTGACAATACGCATATATGAGACTCAATGCCGCACAATACAACTGTTGTTTTACTTGAATCAACTATAAAAGTTTTAATTTCCGGGATTTCTAAGGCAGAAAAACTCATTTTATCAAACCGCTGTACATCAGAAAGCAAGCTTTTTAGTGGTTCTATCGTTTCGCCTAATCCTTTTGGATACTGTTCTGTGTAAAAAATTGGTACATCAAGTTCTTTTGCAGCTTTTATCAAAAGCGAGATATTTTTAGTTGTAGCATCAAGATTCTTCATAACTTTGGCAAGTTTGTCCTGCATGTCAATTACGCATAAAATGCAATTTTCCTTGCTTAAAAAGCTCATCTTCAACCTCCTTGCTTTAAATATTTCATTATGTTTTTTGAGTTTTGGTAAAATTTAATGTAATCTTCCAACAAAGCTTTTTTCTTTTGCTCAACCAAAAATTCAATTTGTGCGTTTTGTTCCAACAATTCTTTAATTTGATCTAAATATTGATTTGTAATTTTTGTTTTATATATTGTTTCAAAAAGTTTATTTCGTTCGTTTAATACACTTAAAAGTTCTTCACCTTTATACTCTTTTTCATTTAATAAATTAATAATTTTGGTGCCATTATCTTTTAAAGCGTTAAATAACTTTTGCATTTTACACCTTTATTTATTATAACTTTATTTGGTATATTTTCAAGTAAGAAACAATAATTAAATTATGGTTGGTTACATTTTATGTTTTATTTAACATAATTACAAATTTGTTCCCAAAATATTTAATTTTATAATTAAATTTTTGTTTATTTAAGTATGTTATAAGTCTTTTTTTCTGACCAATTATAGCAACATTATGATTTTTAAGTAAGTTTTTTAAATCGGATTTTTCTATAAATTTTTCGTTTTTATTTTTTAGAAGAGTCATACCGTAGTATAAATCGCCATCATCAAAATCGTCCAATAAAATACTATCCCTACCTAGATAAAATATACTTGAAGAAGTACGCCAAAATGGTCCATACTGAACAAAAATAGTATTTGGTTTCATATTAGCTTTTAACCAGATACTTGCATATTTTGAACTAAAATTATTGACATTTAATGAAAAATACAAATAAATGGATATTAAAATAACAATATTTGATAAAGCGATACTTTCTACTAAAAAATTCTTTTTGTAAAAAGCAAAAAAATATATTATAAAAATAGCAAATGATAACTCAATTAAAGGCAGTTTTTCAATATAGGCATTATCTGTAAATCTGATATAACCAAGTTTAGCCAAGATACTGCCAATTAACAATAAAAAACCAGCTACCAATAAAACATAATAAAATGGCTTTAAATTAGTATTAAAAATTGTATATGTAGCAAAATAAGCTATAGGAAATATTGCCGGCAAAAGGTAATAATTTGCCTTACCGCTTGACAATGAAAAAAATATAAATATTGCAAAAAACCATAGCAACATATAAAAATTAAAATCATCTTTGTAAAGTTTTAGCTTAATCAGCTTATAGATTGCAAAAATAGAAAGCAACGACCATGGAAAATCACATCCAAGCAGTCTAATAACATAGAAATAAACAGGACCTTTAATAGTATCATTTGGATACATTTTACCCAAAAAACGCAAAACCTGATTATTTATAAAGTAATAGTAAAAAAAAGACGGAATTTTAATACTTACAATAACGAACCAGATAGACAATATCAAAAAAACAAAAAAGCCAAACATTAAATGAAGATCTTTAAGTTTTATTTTTTTTATTGCTATAAATGGAGTTAAAATCAAAAAAGCTAAAACTAACGATACAAACCCTTTCGTAAAAATTGCCAAAGCTAAAAATACGTAGAATAATCTGTAGTATTTATTATTAAGCTTATAGCCCATATAAAAGCTAAACATCGCTAAACTAAAAAATAAAGTTAGCAACATATCAAACATGAGCATACTTATCGACGTATCAAAACAAATCTGGCTTACAATTACTACTGCTAAAGTAGATGCAAAAAAACTATTCAAAAATTTCTTTACAAAAAAATAGGAAAAAATAACTAATAAGACTCCTGCCAATATTACTGGCAATCTTACAGAAAATTCTGATATACCAAATAATTTTAATGATAAAGCACTTAACCAGTACAATAGCGGAGGTTTCTCTAAATATACGAGTCCATCAAGGTGCGGAACTAAAAATTTTGAGGTTTTAAGCATATTTAATGCTATATTTGCATATAGGCCTTCATTGTCATCAGAAAGTGCTCTAAAAGAAAACAACACAATTAGCACTATATAGGTCAAAATTAAAGTAAAATATCTTTTTTTATCACTAAAATTAGTTTTAAACATAAAAAAACTTTAAAAAAAATTACAATTTTTTTTATAATATCACATTCTATCTGTCAAGAAAATTTTAAAAAAATTTCAAATTATTAATAATCTCACTTGCTAAAAAGGAGTTTTTTAATATAATTTTTTAAATGAATTTTGGTGATATTTCTGAAATAAAACTCCAGATTGACTCAATAAACTTAAAAAATTTACAAGAACTGCTTAAAATAGGCGAGGTCGTTAATGCCAAAGTGCTTAATGTAGAAAATAGCCAGACTACTGTAAATATTAAAGGTAATAATATAAAAGCTTTCTCAAACCTAAACTTAGAAAAAGATAGCACTCTTAAATTGCTTGTAACCAAACTGGAGCCTTTTGTTGAGCTAAAAATTTTAAACATTGATTCAAAAGAAAACTTAAATTTAAAGACAATGGACAATTTAGTTAACAAAGTAATTTTAGATAATATTGCAAAATCTACACTTGAAAATGTTGATGAAAAAACATTTGGCAATTACATCAAAACATCGTTTGAAACCATTTCAAATGCTTTATTAAACAATAATATACACATAAATGAAAATGTATTTATTGTAATAGCTTATTATATTGAAACTAAAAGATTCAACATTTACGTAAAATCTAGAAAAAAACTTACAAAACAAAAAAAGCTAAGGCAAACACTGACAATTTTCAGTGAAACACCCATCGGGTTAATAAAAATAGATATAACAAAAATGGAGTTTACGTGGGCAAACTTATGTGTTTATGATAAAAAATCGTATGAATTACTTTATTCTTGCAAAAAAGAACTTGAAGATTATGTTAAAATACCTATAAAAATCATATTAAAACAAGACAAACCATCAATTGAAACACTAAAAACCATAAGTTACATAGATATTATCATATAGTGCTGGATAACAACTTTTTGTAAATATTGTAGAGGTTTTCAATATAGACTTTTATGTCAAATTGTTCAGCAACACTTCTTGTATTGCCTGACAGTTTTTCGTAAAGAGCAGGATTTGATATAATATTTTTTATATTATTGTAAATACTTTCAACATCAGTATCGCAAATCAATGTGCAATCTTTTGTTACTTCAATGCTTGGTACATTTTTTGAAACAATTGAAGGCAAACCTGTAGCAATTGCCTCTATGTGTGAATTTCCAAAACCTTCATAAATTGATGGCAAAACAAACAAATCCGCTTTATACAGGTAAATTGATACATCTTTTTGGTAGCCAGCAAAAAATACATTTATTTTTAAAGATTTTGCGAGATTTTCTAAATTATTTTTTTCTTTTCCATCACCTACAATAGTTAGTGTGGTGTTACTATATTCTTTATGAATTCTGGCAAAAGCTCTAATTAAATTATCTAAGTTTTTTTGTGGCATAAGCCTTGCTGTTGTTACAATATTAAAGTGGTTTTTTGGGTATGTCCTTTTAATCCATTTGAAATTATTTAGATTTATGGCATTATATAAAACAATATGCTTTCTTTTAAATATATTGTGAAATTTTTCAACCATATCGTACACTGCTTTTGATACGGATATATAAAGATTGGTCCTGAAAGATAGCCATCTATTAATCAGTCTTCTATGAAGGTGTTCTTCTATTTTTGTGTTGTGAATATGTGTTATAATTGGTGTTTTAGAGCCAATCAAAGCCAATTTAGAAAAATAATCAGCACTAAAGTTCATTGTGTGAACTATATCCGGTTTTAATTGATTAAAAACTCTTTTTACCTTTTTTAAAGTAGATAATTTGTAAACTTTTAAATCTTTCGTGGAATTACATATATTTAAAACATCAATTTTTGCATCATAAAACTCACCAAGTTTTTCACCAACACCAGCAATATTTATAATTTTCAATTCCAAATCATTATAACTTTTTGAATAAAGTGCTATATCATAAACCAGATTTTCTATACCACCATAAGGAATTGAGCCTAAAACAATAGCAACCTTCAACTTAATTTTTCCAAAAACTGCTTTATTCTATAAATGGATTCATCAATACCCATAATCTCTATCATGTCAAATAGGGCAGGTCCTGCACTTTTTCCACTTAGAGCTATCCTTATTCCTTGAGCTACATTAACTACTTTTTCATTGTATTTTGATGCCAGATCGTTTATTAGAGCTTGAAAATTATCATGCGTAAATTTAATGTTTTTGATTTTGTCAATAAAGTCAAGTAAAATCTGCTTTGTGTTTTGGTTGGTGTACTTTTTGATACCTTTTTCTTCATAAAAAATCGGTCTTGTGCAAAAAAACTCAATTGATTGTGCAAGCTCAACTAAAGTTTCAACACGAGGTTTCATAACTTCAATTGCTTTTTCTAAATACTTTTTTTCATGCGACTTACAGTTCTGACTAAGAAAATCATATGACAAATTTAGTAATTCTTCTGCTTGTGTGTTTCTTATATAGTAACCATTTAGCCATAAAAGCTTTTTTTGATCAAACACAGCTGGTGATTTATTCAGTCCTTCTAAATCAAACAATTCAAGTAATTTTTGCATACTAAAGATTTCTTCATCACCATATGACCAGCCAAGACGAGCCAAATAATTAAGCAAACTTTGTGGCAAAAAACCCATTTGTTTATACTCTAGCACACTTTGAGCGCCATGCCTTTTTGAAAGCCTTTTTTTATCTGGTCCTAAAATCATCGGTATGTGTGCAAATTGAGGAACTTTAGCACTTAAAACTTCATATATATACAATTGCTTGGCTGTATTTGTTATGTGGTCGTCTCCTCTTATAACATGAGTGATTTTCATATCTATATCATCTACTACATTTGTAAAATTATACATAAAACTGCCATCAGAACGCTGTAGTATAAAATCGTCAAATTCTTTGTAAGAAAACTTAAGCTCTCCATGCACACTATCAACAAAACTCACATCTTTTTGTGGCAAATTTATCCTTACAACATAAGGTTTATTTAAATCTTCTTTAATATTTTTGCAAAATCCATCATAGTGCGGGTTTTCACCTTTTACCATCTGTGTCTTTTTTAACTCTTCAAGTCTTTCTTTTGTACAATAACACTTGTAGGCTGTGCCATTTTTTAGCATACTGTCTATATATGATTGGTAAATATGGGTTCTCTGGCTTTGATAGTATATTTCATCCCAATTTAGGCCACACCACTTTAAGGCTTCGAGAATTGATTCAGTATATACCTGACTTGAGCGCTCAAGATCTGTGTCTTCTATTCTCAAAACAAATGCACCTTTATTTTTTTTGGCGTATAAATAATTGTAAAGTGCTGTTCTTAGGCCCCCAATATGCAAATGTCCGGTAGGTGAGGGGGCAAACCTAAGTCTTACCATTTATTTTTGCTCCTTTGTCTGGTTTGAAGTTTGTTTTTCATTTGGGTAAATTGTTACATCAACGCGCTCGTTTTTTGTGCCTTGCGCTACCGCGTATTTCCTATCAAGATAATAAACTATCATATTAGATTTTATTACATTTTTTCCACTTTTAACGTATGCATTGCCAATTAATGTAACTTTTTGGTCTTTAAGTTCATAAATTCCTTCGTCTGCTTTGGCCACTTTACCTGGTTGTGTTATAACTACATTACCAATACATACAATCTTTGACACATCGCCAGTATTTTTGTCTTTATAAACATCCATCTTGTCTGCATAAAGCGTTGCATCTTTTCTTTTAGCTACAACATTGCCGATAAATGTATACAAACCAATATTTTCTTGAGCTATCAATTTATCAGCCGTTATGTTTATTGGTACCTTTTCTTTTTTAGCGTTGTCGATAGAATTTTGTGCAAACGATAAATTTGTTAAAATAAAAAAACCAATAACAAAAATTAATATCTTTTTCATTTTAAAATTTCCATAATCTTTTTTCTTATTTGTTCAAGTGCTTTTTTTCTATGAGAAATCTTATTTTTAATATCGCTTCCAAGTTCTGCTAATGTTTGATTAAATCCAGAAGGTATAAAAATTGGATCGTAGCCAAAACCATTTTCGCCTTTTGGTTCGAATGCAATAGTACCTTCAAGTATACCTTCTGCACTAATTATTTTTTTATTAACAATTGCTACCATACAGCAAACAAAGCGTGCTTTCCTGTTTGCATGATGTTTTAGCTCTTCAAGAAGTTTTTGATTGTTTTGATAATCATTTCCACCAGAGTAGCGTGCAGAGTATATGCCAGGCAAACCTAATAATGCCTGCACCTCAATACCAGAATCATCAGCTAGCACAATCTCACCTAAATGTTCAATACTTTTTGCTTTTATTAAAGCATTTTCACAAAATGTGTGTCCTGTTTCTTCTGGAGCTATATAATCTTTTGACATTCCAGCAACATTAAAATCGTTAAAAATTTCTTTTATTTCCTTTAATTTATGTTCATTTGATGTTGCAACGATTATTTTAGGTGCTAAAGGCATTTGCCCAATCCTTCATAAATTTTTTTATACCAACATCTGTCAAAGGATGTCCAAACATTAATTCAAGAACTTCTGGTGGGATGGTTGCAATATCTGCTCCAATTTCAGCTGCTTCAACTACATGTTTGGGACTTCGCACGCTTGCAACTATGATTTCAGTTTTAAAATTGTAATTATCAAAAATAGTTTTTATTTGCTCAATTAACTCAATGCCTTCAAAAGAGATATCATCAAGTCTTCCGATAAACGGACTTACATAACTTGCACCAGATTTGGCAGCAATTAGTGCTTGTGATGCACTAAAAATCAAAGTCATATTAACTTTAATGTTTTCTTTGCTTAAAATTTGTGTTGCTTTGATACCTTCTTTTGTAAATGGTATTTTGACAACTACATTTTTAGCTAACTTAGAAAACTCTCTTGCTTCTTTAATCATTTCAATAGAGCTGGAACCTATGGCTTCCACACTAACCGGACCACTTACAATTTTTAAAATTTCTTTAATTGTTGGTAAAAATTCTTTACCTTCTTTTGCAATCAAAGATGGGTTTGTGGTAACACCGTCTACTAATCCTAAACTTGTAAAATAAACAATTTTGTCTAAATTTGCTGTGTCCAAAAAAAATTTCATTTTTTACCTCCCTACCTTATCTTCATATTGTTTTTTACACTTTTTAGAGCAAAAAAACAAATTTTTGTAACGAATTGCTTTCTTTTTTGAAAAGTATATGCCACAATTCTCACATTTTACCAGTTCATCCAGTTGTGAACCAGCTGTATTTTGCTTTATTTTTCTTTTCTTTCTTATAACATAGTAAATATAAATACCAAATAAAATAAGCAAAAATAATTTAAGCATTTCTTATTAGCACCTTTTTAATATTCTTATTATCTCGAGATTTAACTTCAAAAACAAAGTTATTATGAATAATTTTTTCACCTTTCTGAGGAATGTAGCCAAATTTATAAAGCAAAAAACCACCTAATGTTTCATATTCGGGTATCTTTTCAATATTTATAGGCAAAATTTCATTTATTTTTTCAATTTCAATGTCTGCATCAACTAAAAATCCACCTTTTGTATTTATAATCTTGTGTTCTGCTATATCGTATTCATCTTCAATTTCTCCAAAAATTTCTTCCAGACAATCTTCAATGGTTATAATACCACTACAACTACCATACTCATCAACTATAACTACCATTCTCAAGCCATCTTTCTTCATTTTTAAAAATATGTTTTCAACTAATGTATGCTCGGGAAAATATACTGGCTCTTGTGCATATTTCTTTAGTGGCTCATCTAGTTTTGCATCAACTAAATCATACACATTTACAATACCAACAATATTATCAACTCTTTCTCTAAATATTGGTATTCGCGTATAGTCATTATCTTTGTTAGCTAAAGCCAAATCACTAATAGTTTGATTTTCTTCAAGCATGAAAACTTTTTTTAAAGGAATCATTATTTCTTGAGCTTTTTTTTCTTTAAATGCCACAATCTGATTAATCATTTGGGCTTCTAAATCGGAAATGTTGCGTTTAAAATACTTACTTTTTACAATCATTTTAATTTCATCACGTGTGGGTGTACTTTGCTTTGATTTATCAGAAAAACTTTTTTGCAAAACATTGGATAAATAAAACATCAAAGTAATGATGGGATAAAATATTAAATTAAAAATATACACTACAAGAATGGTTTTTCTTGTTAAAAAAATCGGGTAATTACGGTATAGTATCTTAGGTAAAATCTGACCAAAAATAACCGCTACAGGCCATAAAAAAATTATAGCAATAAATGAATTATTAAAAATTTTTTCACTTAAATAAGCTCCAATGTAAGAAGATAGTACTAAAGCAACATTTGTACCTACCAATGCCGCAGATAATAATTTTTGTGGATTTTTTGTGTAATTTAATATTATAGAAGAAATTTTTGATTTCGAATCTATATGTTCTGGGTTTAAAGATAAAATTCCGATCTCAGCTCCATCAAATATAGCTTCAAGTAAAGTAAGTGCAATAATGCTAATCAAAAGAATAGAAATCATTAGCTAATCAAACCGTTTACAATTATATTAACTGCTTCTTCCTCATCTAATCCTTTTGACATCAAAATATCAAGCTGGTCTTGCCTTATGCGTCCAACACTTGCTTCGTGCGTCAATTCAGATTTTTCATTTACCACTTTTAAAATAGGCACTGTTGATACAAGAACATTAGAGCCTTTTACAACCTCATTGCATTCAATGTGGCCTTTAGAATAAGCACCGTTGCCGTAGGCTTCATTTATTACATTTGCTTCAGTAGAATCCGTTGCAAATATGGATGATTTTGCAATACCTGATGAGTACTGTCCATTTAATCTTAAAATCTCCTGGATATCTATTTTATCATCTTTTTTGCCATAAATTTTGCTTTCTAAATCAGCTTTGGCATAATCATCCAAGTCGAAATCCATAACCACGTTAATCCTGCCAATGCGTGTTTTTGTAGCATAAAATTTGCTTTGAAAAAATGCATTTTTATCCAGCTTTGCATATGTTATAGTCTCTACAAATATTCCTCCATTTTCATCATGAAAATGCTCATCTTCGTATGTAACAAATGAGTTTTTGCCAATATACATTTGCGATATCATTTTATGGTGTAATTTTTCGATTTTAGTTAAAATACAGTGTGATTTAAACCTGACTTTAACATTGGCTCCAATATTATAATTAAACTGCAACAATTGTTCTCCCTTTTTTTCAAGAAAACCTGTGCATAGATGAACTGGTATTGGAATAACTGTATTATCCTGAATATCTACATCAATTATTACAACACCATCACCACGCGTTTTAGATTTTACATCTATTCCTTTAAGCGTATTTAAGCCAACAACTTTATTTCCACTAACAATTATAGATGCTACACCTTTGTTTTTTAAAGAATTATCGTTTGTATTTTTCTCATATAACTCAACTAACTGATTAAATTCATCTTCATATGCTTTTACTATATCAATCATATTAGGTTCTCCTTTGGTGCATTGACATTATCACATAGATCACATGTACTTCTATAATAATCAATAATATCACTACATACACCACTTTTTAGAACTTTGCCATCACAAATTAGATAAGAATAATCACTATGAGTTGCAATCTCTTCTCTGTGAGTTATAACTATAACACCTGTGCCATTATCTTTCAAATACTTCATAATATCAACTATCATATCAAGGCTCATTAAATCTATACCAGAATCTGGTTCGTCCATAATTAAAAACTTTGGTTTTAACAAAATACAGCTTGCAATTTCAACCCGTTTTCTCTCGCCCCCAGATAGCTTTTTATCTACATAACGACTCAGATAAACATCTGGATTCAATCTTACAAGGTTTAATGCATCTTTTATAACATCAAGTTTTATTTTTCCACCCAGGCTCAAATAATCTTTTACAGTTAAACCTTCAAATCTGGCAGGTTCCTGCCACAGCAAACTTATACCCAACCTGGCTCGCTCAGTAATACTGAAATTTGTTATATCTTTATCATCTAAATAAATTTTGCCATCATTTGGCTTATAATCCGACAAACCCATTATAATATAAGCAAGTGTAGATTTTCCTACACCGTTGCTTCCTATAATAGATGTAATCTTATTATCTTCAAAATTTATAGTAACACCCTTTATTATTTCTTTCGAATTGCGAGAATATTTGATATTTTCTAATCTAAGCATAATACCTCCTGGTTTTAATTGTATCCTAAACCAACTCCATGTCAAGTTTCTTTAATCTTTCAATCTCGTTTCTATACTCAATTGCCTTTTCGAATTCCATTTTCTGGGATGCTTCTTTCATCTGTCTATAAAGTTTGCTGATAATTTTTGGTATATCTTTCTTTTTTACATTGTCAATTTGAGGATTTTCTAAATAATCTAAATCACACATCTCTAAAACTTTGCTATTTTTATTTTTTATTATTGTGGTTGGAGTTATATTATTTTTAATATTATAGTCTTCTTGAATCTTTCTTCTTCTTAATGTTTCATTTATAGCTTCTTGCATAGATTTTGTTATATTGTTAGCATAAAAAATTACTTTGGATGTAGCGTTTCTGGCTGCTCTTCCTGCTGTTTGTATAAGACTTGTTTTGCTTCTTAAAAAACCTTCTTTATCTGCATCCAATATAGCTACTAAATTCACTTCTGGTATATCAAGGCCTTCCCTTAGCAAGTTAACACCTACCAAACAATCAAATTTATTGTTTCTTAAATCCCATATAATTTTAGCGCGCTCTATGGCATCGATTTCTGAATGCATATATTTTACCCTAAGACCTAAATTGTTGTAATACTCGCTTACATCTTCTGCCATTTTTTTTGTAAGTGTGGTAACCAGCACTTTGTAGCCTGCTTTTGTACTATTTTTAATTTCAGAAAATAAATCGTCTATGGCATTATCCATTGGCTTTACAATAATTTCTGGATCCATAAGACCAGTTGGGCGTATAATTTGCTCTATAATGTACGGCCTTGAAAGCTCAAGTTCAAAATCAGAAGGCGTAGCAGAAACAAATATTACCTGGTCTATCTTTTGCATAAATTCATCAAACTTAAGCGGTCTATTATCTAATGCACTAGGAAGTCTAAAACCATAATCAACAAGTGTTTTTTTTCTAGAATAATCGCCTTCATACATACCTTTTATCTGAGGTATTGTAACATGAGACTCATCTATTATGAGTAAAAAGTTTTTATTAAAATAATCAATTAATGATATAGGAGGCTCACCTGGTAGTCTATTTGAAAAATGGATAGAGTAATTTTCAATACCACTGCATGTACCTGTTTGTTCAATCATTTCAAGATCAAAATTAACCCTTTCTTCTATACGCTGAGCTTCCAAAAGTTTATTTTGAGATTTAAAGTACTGAATGCGCTCTCTTAGCTCTTCCCTGATTCTGTGAATGGCTATATCTCGTTTTTGCTTTGTTGATACATAATGGCTAGCTGGAAAAATCACAACAGAATCTTTTTTTTCAATTAGTTTAGCTGTTAAAGGGTCAAAAATTGATATTTTTTCAATTGTATCGTCAAAAAACTCAACTCTCAGCGCCATATTTTTAAAGTATGACAAGTAAACATCAACAATATCTCCTCTTACGCGAAAATTACCCCTTTCAAAATCAATATCGTTTCTTTTATACAAAAGTTCAACTAAAATTTCCAAAAATTTTCTTATGTTTAGTTTATCTCCTACATTAATTTTAAAACACATACCTTCATAGTCTTCTTTTTCGCCTATACCGTAAATACAAGAAACACTTGCAACAACAATAACATCTTTTCTTGTAAGTAAACTCATTGTAGCTTTTTGCCTTAGTCTATCTATTTCGTCGTTTATGGATGAGTCTTTGGCTATATATGTGTCTGTTCTTGGTACATATGCTTCTGGCTGATAATAATCGTAATAGCTGATAAAGTATTCAACTGCATTTTCTGGAAAAAAATTTGCAAATTCTGTATAAAGCTGACTTGCAAGAGTTTTATTGTGTGAAATAACAAGTACAGGTTTATCAATATTTTTAATCACATTTGCTATCGTAAAAGTTTTACCACTTCCCGTTACACCAATTAATGTTTGAAATTTAATGCCTTTTTTTATATTTTCGCTTAAATTTTTTATTGCATGTGGCTGATCGCCTGTGGGTTTATAGTCTGAGTGAAGCTTATATATCATTTTACAACCTCTTGATTAATTGGTTTGAAGATACAATTTTATCTAAAAACAATATACCATCTAAATGATCTACCTCATGTTGAATAACAACTGCTTCAAACCTTTTTGCTTCCAAAACCTGTCTTTTTCCGTTTAAATCTACATATTCCACAGTTATTTTCTTTGGCCTTGCAACATATCCCAAATAATCTGGCACGCTAAGACAACCTTCTTTTGTAACTATTTCATCTGTGCTTTTTTCTATAACAACAGGATTTATCATAATAAGTCTACCATGGTTTTTATTTTTTGTCTTTGATACATCAACAGCAACAATTCTTACCAAATGGCCAATTTGAACAGCAGCAATGCCAACACAATGATTGTAAAAATCAAGGACAAATGTGAGCTTATCTATAATAGAAAGCACTTCACTATTAATTGTATCTACATAAAGCGATTGTTTTTTTAAAAGTTTATCTGGAAACTTTACGATTTCTATCATTCATATATTGTAAGACTCAACAGGTCTGATTGAAAAGTCAACACCCATTTCTTTTACAATGTCATCTAAAATCTCGTTTACTTTGCCTATATTTACTTTTGGTGGCACTTCAACTTCCAAGATCATTATGTATATATCTTTTTTTGCTCCAGAAACCCTTGTTTTTAAATCAACAATATTTATATCTAAATCACTTAAAGCCTTTGTGGTTTTATAAACAATACCTTTTTTGTCACTACCATATATCGAAATCATATAATGTTTGGTTTGTGGCTTTTGTTCATCTAAAACTTCGATTTTTCGAACAGATATACTTAGTTGTAAGTCTTTTCTTGCTTTTGCAAAAGCTTTTTTAAGGTCAATTAAACCCACTTCTTTTTCTGTTGACACAATGAGTATCATAGAAAACTGATCCCTCAAAAGCGTTGACGAAGAATCCTCTATATTAAAATCCCACTCGTATAAAACCTTTGCCACACTGCTTACAATACCTGGTTTATCTTTACCAATAACGGTTAAAGCGTAATAATGCTTCATGTTAAATAATTATAAGTATTTTTTTGAAAAAAACAAATTAAACTTTTCCATACCTAAAGGATATAACTATAGCACTCATAATGAACAAAATGCCAATTGATTGCCACAAATCAATTGTTTGCTGAAAAAAAATATAGGCCAGCACCGTAGAGCCAATAATTTCACCTAAAGTTGTAATTGCTACAGCAGTGGCTTTTAAATACTTTAATGCCCAGTTAAATGCCGTATGTCCAATGAGCTGCGGCACAATAGCAAGTAAAAAAATAAAAGAAAAATCTCTGCTTGAGTAATGTATGATATCCTCATTTGCAAATATAGCCAATATAGTTATAAAAATTGCAGCAAAAGTATATACTAAAGTAACGTATCTGTTTGTATCCATATTTTTCCTTAGTTTGGAGCCAATAATAAAGTAAAAACTTACGCTAAAAGCACCAATAATTGCTAAAATATCTCCAAATAAAGATGTTTTGTCAATTTTTTCACTTAAAAGATTGCCATCGCTTGCTGTTATAATAACTGTACCAACAAAAGATGCGATTAATGCAATTACTACCTTTGGCGAAATTTTTTCTTTCATTAGAATTAAAGACAATACTACAACAAAAAATGGGTTTGTACTAACAAGCACAACAGAACTTGCAATAGATGTATATTTCAATGAAGCAATCCAAAAATAAAAATGCAAAGCCAAAAAAACACCGCTTGCAAAACCCAATAAAAGTTCTTTTCTAGATAAAGGAAATAATTTGTTCTTGTTTATAAAATTCATTAAAAGCAATATAAAAGCTGCAATATCAAGTCTGTACATTGATAAAACAATACTTGGGACATTTGCACATTCTTTTATAAAAATAGATGCAAAACTTACGCCTATTATACCAATTAAACTTGCTAAAACTATTTTATTCTTATTTAAAACTATGCTCTGTCCTTGCTATGATTTCATTTTGCAACTGTTCATTTAAATGGCAAAAATAATCACTGTATCCTGCTACCCTTACTATCAAATCAGAGTAATCTTGAGGTTTTTTTTGGGCTTGCCTTAGAGTATGCGCATCAACAACATTAAATTGCACATGATGACCATCTAGCTTAAAGTAAGCTCTAATTAAACTAACTAATGCATCTGTACCTTTTTTGTCTTTCAACAAATCTGGCGTAAATTTCATATTAAGCAGTGTTCCGCCAGTTTTTATGTGATCCATCTTTGATGCAGATTTTATAACAGCAGTTGGTCCTTTTCTATCTGCACCCTGCACTGGTGATATACCTTCAGAAATCGGTTCATATGCTAGTCTACCATCAGGTGTTGCAAGCATTTTTGATCCAAAATAAACATGTACAGTTGTGGGAAGCATATTTATTCTAAATGTCCCGCCTTTGTATGTTGCTTTACCATCAATATTATTAAAAAATTCTTCAAATACTTCTTGCATAATAGTATCTGCATAATCATCATCATTTCCATATTTTGGCACTTTATTGAGCATAATTTGCCTTTGAACTTCAAAACCTTCAAAATTGGATTTTAGCATTGAAAGTAAATCTTGTGGCTTTATTGTTTTTTTCTCAAATACAAGATACTTTATACTTGAAAGACTATCAGTAATTGTACCAATGCCTGTACCCTGTATATAACAGGTATTGTACCTTGCGCCGCCTGCATTAAAGTCTTTGCCATTTTTTACGCAATCATCAATTAAAATTGATAAAAACGGGGCAGGGCAGTATTTTGCATATATCTGCTCAATAACAAGGTTACCTTTAATTTTCACATCTATAAAGTATTTTAGTTGTTTTTTAAAAGCATCAAATAATTCATTGAATGTTTCAAAATCTTTAAAATCACCTGTTTTTAAACCTATTTGTTTGTTTGTTAAGGGATCTATACCATTATTTAATGTAATTTCCAAAACTTTTGGAAGACTAAAATAACCTGTTAAAGTATAACTTTCTTTTCCAAAAGCACCTGATTCCACACAACCGCTTGTACCACCAAGCCTTGCATCTTCTATAGATTTACCTTGCCTTAGCAATTCTTGAACAACAGCATCAGCATTAAAAATAGCAGGTTGTCCAAAACCGGTTTTTATTATATCTATGGCTCTTTTGATAAATTCATCTGGCGTTTTTTTACTTACATGGATTGATGGATTTGGTTGTACAAGTCGCATTTCTTCAATTACATCCAGTATTAAATAAGACAACTCATTAACGCTGGGGTTGCCTTTTTCATCTAATCCCCCTAAATTTATTTGAGCAAAATCAGTGTATGTTGCGCTTTCCTGTGCTGTTACTCCAACTTTTGCTACAGCCGGATGATTATAGAATTTTATCCATAAACACTCTAACAACTCTCTTGCTTTTTCTTTTGTTAGATTACCATTTTCTATATCTTTTTTATAAAATGGATACAAATGCATATCTAATTTACCAGGACTAAACGAATCCCAACCGTTAAGCTCAATTACAACACCCAGATGGACAAACCAGTAATATTGAAGGGCTTCATAAAAACTATCTGGTTTATAGGCTGGAACCTTATTACAAATTCTTGCAATTTCTAATAACTCTTCTTTTCTTTTTTGGTCATGCTCGGTTTTTGAAAGCTCCAAAGCTTGTTCAGCATACCTGCGGGCAAATTTGATTATTGCTTTTGCAGCAATTTTCATTGCTTGGAGTTCTTCAATTTTACTTAAGCTATCTGAATCGTTTTTTAAATCAACTATTGTCTGATCTATCTGATCAATTATATCCAGCATACCAAATTTATATATCCTATCACCTAAAACTGTGTGTCCAGGCGCTCTTTGTTCCATAAATTCTGTAAAAATACCAGCTTCAAATGTGTTCAACCATGCTTTATCCATGTTTGAAAATATTTTTTCTCTTATGGTTTTACCACTCCAATATGGAATTATTACATCTTTGTATAGCTCAAATACTTCTTTATCCACCTTATATGGTACTTTTTCTCTTTCATTTAAAATTTTTAAGTCTTCTAAAGAATGTAGATTTATTTCAGGGTAAGTTGGTGTTGCTTTTGGCAATTCACCTCTTTCCCCAACAATAAGTTCTCCTTCAAATATTGTTACTTTTTTATTTTCCAATATATAATCAAATGCAGCAGCTCGTTTTAAAGGTATACTATCAATATTATTATTTTTATAAAACTCTGTTAAAAGCATTGCCCTTTCTACAGATATTTTTTCTTGAGCCTGAATACTTTGTTTGTAGAGATTTTTTACACGCGTGGTGCAGCCTCTTAATGTTTTCGGTTTTTTAAAATCAACTATAGAACAATTTATTTGCATAATTAGCCTCCTACCTCAACTGTAAAATCTTGAGATCTAAAAAAATTTACTATTGAGTTAATTTCTTCATCTTTAGGCTTTTTGATGTGTTTTAGTTTAAAGTCCATGTTGAGTCTTTTGTATTTATCAACCATAAAATTATGATAGGCAAGTATATCTATTTTTGATATTTTTAGTTTTTTTAAAAAATTAGCTGTTTGTGAAAGATTATCAAGATTATCGTTAATTGTTGGGATTATTGGGAGCCTTATATTAATTTTGTCTCTTGCAATGTTTGATAGCTTTTCTAAATTTTCAAGTATGATTTCATTGGAAACACCAGTGTATTTTATGTGCAAAACTGGATCCATTATTTTTAAATCATATAAAAATTGATCAGCATAAACAGCCGCATTTTTTATATTTGAAAATTTTGTATAACCACATGTATCTATTGCAATATGTATATGGTTTTCTTTAAGTTTTTTAAGAAGAGCCATTAAAAAATTTATTTGCAGAAAAGGTTCTCCACCAGAAATTGTAACACCACCGTTTGTGTAAAATATTTTGTCTTTTAGTATCTCATCTAATATTTCATCTACACTGTAGAGCGTGCCAATTGAAGATAGTGCACCCGTAGGACAGCTCTTTGTACAATCAATACATAAATCGCAAGAAAAATTATCAATATATACTTTTTTGTCAATTACTTTAATAGCATGTTTTTTACAGACAATTTCACAGGTTTTACAATTAATGCATTTATCACTATAATGAATAATTTGAGTCTTAAAACTTTGACTTTCCGGATTATGGCACCACAAACAATTCAATGGGCAACCTTTAAAAAAAACAGTTGTTCTAATACCTTCACCATCGTGTATGGAATATTTTTTTATATCGAAAATTAAACCTTTCATTTAAAATAATACTCCATAATAAATTCTTTCTGAACATCAAATGACCAATGTACATCTTTGATAAATAATGCAGCTTTTAAACAATCATTTTGCAATAGATCTATAAATATATCATGTTCTTTTATAGACCTTTTTTCCCATTCTGGTAAATAATATTTTTTTCTTGGAAAATCGTAAAGCCTTTGGCGCAAGTTATCAATTATCTTAAGCGCGTGGTGATTTTTACTTAAACAAAGGTAAGTATTATGAAAATCTACATTGTTTTTATAGTAAAGGTCAAAATCTGAATCATCTATTGCTTTTTGCATTTTTGTGTTGAATTCTTTTAGTTTTTCAATTATATTGGTATCAATATGACTACATACCTTGTGTATTATAGAACATTCTAAAGCTCCAATAATTTCATAAAAATATTTAATTTCTTCCAGGCTCAGCTCATTTATCAATATGCCTTTTCTGGGTTTAATCGTAACAAAACCTTCCATTTCAAGCTGCAAAAGAGCATCTCTTAAAGGTGTTTTACTTATTTTGAGCTTGTTGGATAAAGCATTTATATCAATATAGTCACCACCTTTTAAGTTTTGTTTGTTTATTTGATCTTTTAAATATTCATATACCTGCTCTCGTAATGACTTTAAATTTATTTCCATCTGATATCTGATATATCACATTTTAAAAAACAAAAAAATAACAACCTTACAAATTCATACTAATTTAGTACTTATTCTCTTTTCCCCATTCCGAACAAATTTAAAAGCATTAAAAATAGGTTTATAAAATCAAGGTATAAAGCAAGTGCTCCAATTACAGATCCTTTTAATACACCAGAGCTATCTTCTACATCAATTGAATAACTCATTTGTTTTAATTTTTGATTATCATAGGCTGCAAGACCCGCAAACACAATTACACCGATTACACTTATAACAAAGTACATCATTGGACTTTTTAAGAATATATTAACGACACTTGCAATAATAACGCCAATCAAACCCATAAACAAAAAATGCCCAAATCCAGTTAAATCTTTCTTAGTGGTTAATCCAAATAAACTCATTATTAAAAACATTAAAGCGCTTGTTCCAAAAGCTGAAGCAATCACGGTTTGCGTATATGCTAAAAAAATAAAAGACAAAGTAACACCGTTTAGTAAACTATATAGAACAAATAAAAAAGCTGCCACCTGGGCATTGAGTTTATTTATCCCGGCACTAATTGTAAAAACTAAACCCAGCTCCCCAATTACTAATACCCAAAATAATATAGGATTTGCTGCAATAGCCATCGTAATTTGCTTGTTAATAGAAACTGCATAAGATACCAAAAAAGTTAAGCCAAGACCGAAAAACATCCATAAGTAAACTTTACTTATAAAGCTTGACGCGCTTATTGCTTGTTCTTGTGTTCTTAAAATACTGTTTGGCATTCCTTACCTCCTTTTATTTTCAAATTATAATCACTTTTGCAAATTAATCAAGAGCATGTGGTTTTATAGACACGATTATAATTGAGCTTGCAATAAACATTAACCCAATCACTGATGAAATAAATATCTTTTGACCCAAAAAGATATTTAAGTAAATCAAAGATAAAAATGGTGTTAAGTATATTGCATTTGATATAATATGCGTTTTTAGATGCTCAAGAGCTTTAAACCAAAATATAAAACTAATACCATTTATAAATGTACCATTTATAAATAACCAAATTAAGCTCTTTATGTCAGGAATTTTAAAAGAAGATAGTATAAATAATGTTGGTGTAATAAAAAATAAAACAAATAAAAAATAGAAAAAGACACTTGTAGTTTTTTCAAAATCTTTTTTCTTCCCTATAATAGAATATGTTGCGGCACTTAAAGCTGCAAGTATTGCAAAAAAATCCCCTTCAATATTCCCAAAGTTAATTTTAGCTATATTTCCTTTTGTTATAATAATAGTTATACCAAAAAAACTTATTAAAATAGCAAAAATTTTTCTTATTGTTAATTTTTCTTTAAATACAAATATTGAAAAAATAAACAAAAATACTGGCCATGTGTAGTTTAATATAAAAACTACAGCAGCATCTGCAATACTAAAAGCTTTATAAAGCATGAGATAATTAAAATAAATCCCAATAAATCCAATCAAAGCCATATAGAAATAATCTTCAAATTTATATGAAAATAAAAGCTTAATTTTTTTTTGAAAAATTACAAATAAAAAAAGAACAAATGTAGATATTACACTTGAGTAAAAAAGCATCTGAATATTATCCAGATTACTTAAAATTTCTTTTGATGCAATTGGTATAAGCGCCCAGGATGCAATACAAATTGCTAAGTATAAATAACCTTTTTTAGTGTTTTGCATCTAGAGAATTTTGCTAATAAAAGCTTTAGTGCGTTCTTGTTTTGGGTTTGTAAAAATTTCCTGTGGTGAACCTTCTTCCACAATCTGACCGTCGTCCATAAAAACAACTCGATCTCCAACTTCACGAGCAAATCCCATTTCGTGAGTTACAACAATCATTGTCATGCCTTCTTTGGCTAAATTTCTCATAACAGAAAGCACTTCTCCTACCATCTCAGGATCAAGAGCACTTGTGGGTTCATCAAACAACATTACAATGGGGTTCATTGCCAACGCCCTGGCAATTGCAACACGCTGTTGTTGACCACCAGACAACTCATCCGGGTAATTATTAGCTTTTTCTTCCAAACCAACTTTTTTTAGCAAATTCATGGCTATATTTTCGGCTTCTTCTTTAGACTTTCCAAGCACTTTAACCGGTCCAATTGTAATATTATCAAGCACAGATAGATGAGCAAATAAGTTAAAATGCTGAAAAACCATACCAACTTCTCTTCTTACTAAATTTAAGTTAGTTTTGTTGTGTGTAATCTCGACATTGTTAATATAAATTTCCCCGCTATCGACTTTTTCCAATCCATTCAAACATCTCAAAAAAGTACTTTTACCAGAACCAGATGCACCCATTATAACAACGACTTCTTTTGGCTTAACTGATAAAGACACACCTTTTAGTACCAAATTTTTTCCAAAACTTTTTTTAACATTCTTAGCGTTTATCAATTTTAAATCTCCTTTCTAAATACCCAGAAATTCCAGTTAATGTAAAAATCATTGCTAAATAAATCACAGCTACTGCAGTCCAGATTTGAAGTGATGCAAATGTCGTAGAAATAATAATTTGACCTTGTCTTGTTAGCTCTGATATAGAAATCACAGATAATAGGGAAGTATCTTTAATAGTTTGTATAAATTGATTAACTAAAGGAGGAATCATACGCTTAAAAGCTTGAGGCAGAATAATATATCTCATGGTTTGGTATTTTGTCATACCAATACTATAGGCTGCTTCTGTTTGACCCTTTCCTATAGATAAAATGCCTGCTCTTATAATTTCTGTAATATATGCACCTTCATTTAAAGAAAGTGCCAGTATACCTGCAATCGGTGTAAAATAAGGATGAAACCATTTGTGTAATGGTAATATCATTGGAAGTGCAAAGTAAATATAGAAAATTTCTACAAGTAAAGGCAAACCTCTAAAAATATGGACATATACTTCACCTGTTTTTTTAAATACAGGATTGTGTGAAATTTTAAATAATGCAAAGATAAGCCCTAGTATAGTTGCTACTATTATTACAACAACAGAAAAAAAAAGCGTTAGTTTTGCGCCATATAACAATTGCGGCAAATTTTACCAAATAACACTAAAAAAACCACCCATTAACTTATCCCTTCAAAAAATTAAAAGCCAGACAAATAGATGTCTGGCTTTTTTAATCTATTGTGTTATTAAACCTGCGTTATCATCTCCAAAGTATTTTCTATATAATTTTAAATAAACGCCATTTTTAATAATTTTTTCAAGTCCAGCATTAACCTTTTCAAGTAATTTTGGGTGTTGCTTGCTAACAGCTATACCGTAATCTTCACCTGTCAATAATTTTCCAACTGTATGTACATTTTTATGAGTTTTTGCATAGTTAATATTAACTGGGTTATCAAATACAACTGCCTGAGCACCACCGTTTTGCAATTGATTGTAAGCATCATCAATATTTGTAAAGCGCTCTACTTTAATATCTTTCATTTTTGATAGCATTATATCAGCTGTTGTACCCAGTTTTGTAGCTACAGTTTTACCTTTTAAATCAGCCAAATCTTTGATAGGGCTACCTTTTTTTACCAATATTGATTGTCCAGAATGATAATAAGGTTTTGAAAAATACACAACTTGCGCCCTCTGTGGAGTAATTGTCATACCAGCTACTGCCATCTGGATTGTGCCAGTTTGCAAAGCTGGAATTAAACCCTGAAAATCCATTGTGTGCCATTCTACTTTAAATCCTTCTGCTTTTGCAATGGCGTTCACTAAATCCACATCAAAACCAACAACCTTACCATGCTCTTCCATCTCAAATGGTGGGAAAGTAGTATCTACCCCAACCTTTACGACCTGCTCAGCTTGTGCCAGATTTGCCAAGCCAAAAGAAAAAACAAATGCAAAGGAAACTAGAAATAAAAACAACTTACGCAACATACAAACCCCCTATTAATTTTCTACTTAAATTTTAACAAATTATAATAAAAATGCCAATTATTAAATTAGAGGGGCTGAAATCCCCTCTAATGTTTAAGACTTGGGAGGTCTTAAGGCCAATGAGACTATGATACCTACGATTGCTATTATCATTACTATTGGAAAAACTGAATAGTATGATCCTGTTATATCTTTAATTTTACCAGATAAAAGCGTTCCCAATATTGCTGCTATACCATATGCTGTAAATATAACACCATAATTTTTACCATAGTATTTTGTTCCAAAAAATGTCTTGGTAGCAGTAGGTGCAATAGCAAGCCATCCGCCTAAAGTAAACCATAGCAGGGAGAATGCCACAAAGTACATTCCAATGCTTTTTGAAGTATATAATAATCCTGTAGCTAAAGCAATAACTATAAAAGATAAAACTGCAGCATTTTTTGGCTTTAGTTTGTCTGTAAGCCATCCAAATGTTGGTCTTCCAGCAAAATTAAATAATGCAAATACCTGTAGTGCTGTAGCTGCTAAACCTGTTGATAGTTTAAGCTCTTTTCCAACGGGTGCTGCAATGCCAATTGCCATAAGTCCAGCCATTGCGCCTATTATATATAAAAACCACAAAATCCAAAATGTTGGTTGTTTCATAGCTTCTGGTCTATCGTAATCTTTTGCTGCTGTTGCGGCTTGAGCTTGTGGTGTAGAAGCAGAGGCAACTTTAAAATCAGCAGGAGGAAATTTAAAAGGGAGTGACAGCAAAATATTGATTATTAAAAATACCACACCTAAATACATAAAAGTATTTAGTGGTCCCACCGAAGCTATTAGTGTTTTAATAATTGGAGCCATAACTAAAGCAGAAAGACCAAAACCGCCAACAGTCAATCCTATTGCCAAGCCACCTTTATCTGGAAACCACTTGGCTGCAACAGCAATTGGACAACCATAAACTAAACCTACACCAAATCCTCCAATAACACCATAAATTAAGGAAAGCATGCCAATACCTGTGGACAATCCTGCCAGTATCCAACCAATTCCTACAAGTATACTGCCTAAAATCATGGTGTTTCTTGGTCCCCATTTTTGCATTAGGTTACCACCAATAGGCATAGCTACAGCAAAAACTGCTAAAAACAACATAAATGGGTAACCGCTTTCAGTTGCTGAAATATGCCAAAGCTTTTCAAGAGGTACTCTAAACAAACTAAAAGAGTAAATAGCTCCTAGCATAATATTGACAATTAAACCAAGTATAACATAAAGCCATCTACCACCACCTACCTGTACAGAGTCTTGTGCCATACTAAGACCTCCTTACAAATAAATTAATTATTTGTAAGAAATATATCAAATAAAATTTAATTTGTCAAATAATTTTTACTTAAATATTTTAAAATAATAAGTGAGATAAAAAAATGTATTAATATGGACTCTATCATTTAATTAACAATTTACTTTATAGCAATAATTTTTATTGGTAAAAATTATTGACAATATATTGAAAATCTTGCAATTTTTGGTAACATAAGAGCAATGAAAACTATAGTAATTTTGGGTCAAACAGCAACTGGAAAGTCAGAGTTAGCATATAAACTTGCAAAAACTTTAGAAGGTGAAATAATTTCAGTTGATTCCATACAAATTTATAAGTACTTTGATATTGGTTCTGCAAAACCACCAAAGAATTATTTACAAGATATAAAACATCATTTAATAGATATTAAAGAACCAAATGAAGAATTTAGTGCACAAGAATTTGCTATTCAAACTAAACAGTTAATTAATGAAATAAAATCTCGTAAAAAAGTCCCAATTTTATGCGGAGGTACATTGTTTTACTTTGATGCTTTAATAAATTCACTGGATGTAATACCTCAAGTTGATGCAAAAATTAAAGATTTTTTTAATGATATAAGTCAAGAGAGTTTTATTAACCTGTATCAATGGCTAAAAATCATTGATCCAAAATGGGCACAAAAAATAAATAAAAACGATAAACAAAGAATAAATAGAGCTTTGAGTGTTTTTTTACAAACAAAAACAAATTTAACAAAATATTTTAATACAAGAAAAAAAGAAGACTTTTTTAAAGATTGTTTGATATTTTCATTACAGATACCAGATGTAGAACTAGAAGAAAGAATTATTAAAAGAACAATCAATATAGCAAATGATTTAATAATTGAAACACAAAATATTATTAGCATGGGCTTTTCTCAAACAAAACCCATGCAATCAATCGGTTATAGACAAGCATTACTTTATCTAAATGGTAAACTAAACAAAGATGAAATGATACAAAGCATAATTAAAGAAACAAAACAATACGCAAAACGACAAAAAACATTTTTTAATTCAAAGTTTAAAGATAAAAGTATACAGATTAACTATAAAAATGCTTTTGATACAATTTTATCTATTTTAACCCAAAGCCATTCTTCTTAATCTTTCAATTCTTTCTTCAATAGGTGGATGGGTTGAAAAAAGATTCATAATTCCTTTTACACTGAAGGGATTTACTATAAAAAGATTTTCTGTTACAGGATTTCCTTGTAGCGGAATGTGTTTTGAATAATTATCAAGTTTTTCTAACGCACTTGCAAGGTAAAGCGGGTTTCCACTGAATTCTGCACCAGCTCTGTCAGCTTCGTACTCTCTTGCCCTTGATATAGCAAGCTGAATCAAAGTAGCTGCTAAAGGTGCAAATATTGCAAGAGCAATCAAAACAAACGGGTTAGAGTCAGAATCTCTATCCCTTGATAGTCCTCCAAACATTGCAGCCCATCTAATCATATCTGCAATGATCATTATAGCACCAGCGATTGTAGCTGCAATCGATGATATAAGTATATCCCTGTGTTTTATATGTCCAAGCTCATGCCCTAATACACCCATAAGCTCATTCTCATTTAAAAGTTTGAGAGCACCAACTGTTACAGCAACTGCAGCATGCTTTGGATTCCTACCAGTTGCAAATGCGTTTGGTGCATCTTGAGGTATTATATATATACGTGGCATCGGAATATCAGCATTTTGAGCAAGTCTTCTTACTATCCTAAATAACTCAGGATATTCGCTTTCTGTAACTTCTTGAGCATTGTACATAGAAAGCGCAATCTTATCTGAAAAAAAATAACTGAAAAAATTCATCAAAATAGCCAGGCCAAAGGCTATCAAAGCACCACTTTTACCTCCAACTGCATTTCCAATTATCACAAAAAGTACAGTCAATAAGCCTAATAAAAGAGCTGTTTTGACTGTATTTATCATAATGTTTACCTCCATTTCATGATTTTTCAATAATGATTATAAAGCAATACCAAAAATTGTCAAGTATCCTTGAATATAGCACTTTGCTATAGTATAATAAAAAATTAGATAGGAGGTGTGTTATGGGCAGTGTTTTAATTACAGGCGCTTCAAGTGGTATTGGAAAGGCTTGTGCAGAAATTTTTGCAAAAGGTGGGTATAATTTAATATTAAACGCAAGAAGAATAAATAGACTAGAAGAATTAACAAAAAACCTTATAGAAAAAAATAAAGTTAAAGTGTATTACAAAAAAACTGACATGTCAAAGAAAGATGAGATTTTTGAGTTTGTTGATTCTATACCTGAGGATTTTTTTCCAATAGATGTCCTTGTAAATAATGCAGGTTTGTCCCGCGGTTTAGAGCCATTAGATCAAGGAAATATTGATGATTGGAATGAAATGATTGACACAAATATTAAAGGCGTTTTATATATAACAAAACTTATTATACCTATTATGAAAAAACAAGGGTTTGGTCACATAATAAATTTGGGTTCTATAGCAGGGCATGAGTCATACCCTGGCGGTAATGTATATTGCGCAACAAAAGCTGCTATAAAATCATTAACAAAAAGTTTAAGAATGGACCTTTTAAGGACAAATATAAGAGTTTCGAGCGTTGATCCTGGAATGGTAGAAACAGAATTCAGCGAAGTAAGGTTTAGAGACAAGGAAAAGGCAAAAAAAGTGTATGAAAATATTAAACCACTTTATGCACAAGATATAGCTGATGTTATATATTTTATTGCTACAAGACCTCAACATGTAAACATTGAAGATGTGATAATAATGCCAACCCAACAAGCAAGTGTATTGCTTAACGATAGAGACTATAAAAAATAGGAGGGGTATTTGTTTGAAATAATAAAGGAAATTAAAGAAAAAAAGCATCAAGAAATAAACGGTGAATTATTCATGGTGTTAGAAAAACATTTTCTTGATGCTAGAAATGGGGATAAATACATTGGATTAAAATTAAAGGATAAAAGTGGTATTATAGAAGCAAAGATTTGGAAAAATTTATACCATTTGCATGAAAACTTTAAAGAAGGTGACTTTGTAAAGTTAAAAGCAAAAACTAATTATTATAAAGATAACTGGCAACTTATAATAGAAGATATACAAAAGGTAGATATAGATGAAAAACTAAAAGATGAATTCCTACCAAAAACGAAAAAAGATATTGATATTTTAACAAAAGAACTATTTGCGATTATAAATGGTCTACAAAATCAAGCAATTAAAAAATTACTCCTCAGTATTTTTGGCGAAGATGAATTTTTTTCAAAATTTAAAAAGGCTCCAGCTGCCAAAAGTATGCATCATGCATATATTGGTGGTTTGATTGAGCATACAGTTTCAGTTGCCAAAATTGCAAAAGAAGTATCAAAGTTTTATATGCCAATCGATGTTGATATATTGGTGAGTGGGGCACTTTTACATGATATTGGAAAAGTTTATGAAATAGATGCATCTACATTTAACTATACAAACGAAGGCAGGCTTATTGGTCACATTGTAATTGGCTACAATTTAGTAAAAGAAAAATTAAAAACGATAAAGCTTCCATTTGAGCAGGAAGTTCAAATTTTGCACTGCATATTGGCTCATCATGGTGAATATGAGTATGGATCTCCTAAAATTCCAAAAACAAAAGAAGCACTATTGCTTCATTTAATTGATACAATGGATTCAAAAATGGAACCATTGCAAAACCTGCAACCAAATGAAACAAATTGGAGCGAATCAATAAAAATATTAGGTAGAAGCTTCTTTATTCCCAAAAATAGCAAAAACGAAGAATTAACACTATTTTAATATGAAATATATAGTATTTGAAGGCCTAGATGGAAGTGGTAAAACTACTGTATCTAAAATGTTTGTCCGATACCTATCTAGTAAAAATTACACCGTTTTTTATACAAGAGAACCTTATACCACAGAAATAGAAACATTAATAAGACAAAATCAAACAAACAAAACCTTACTTTTTTTATTTTTGGCTGATAGATCAATTCACATAGAAAAACTAAAAAATCAAAACGTTGACTTTATTGTAAGTGACAGATCATTTTATTCAACGGTTGCATATCAAGGTTACGGTGGTGGGATTGATATTGATTTTGTTATTAAACTTAACGAATTTGTCGTAGACAATTTTTTGCCCGATGTTGTATTTTATTTAGATTGTAGTCCAGATATAGCATTAAGTAGAAGCAAAAAACTTGACGCAATAGAAAATAAAAATTTAGATTTTTTTGAAAAAGTTAGACAAGGTTATTTGGATCTTGCAAAAAAATACAATTTTTTTACAATTAATGCTCAAGATAGCCTAGAAAATGTTTTTAAAAATGTTATAAAATGTTATGAAACAATATTTGTCTAAATTTACAACATTTGCTCTAATAAATGCAACTCTTGATGATGCAAGAGATTTTTGTCAGAGTTTAAATGTACCTACATGGTATGAATTTGAAGATTTAAAACTGCAGGATGTAAATCAAATTAAAATAAAATCATACGAAATTAGCGAAAAACCATATGCCTTTTTAATTGGAAAAGCAAATATTGAATCACAAAACGCTTTACTAAAACTTACAGAAGAACCGATTAATCTAAATTATTTTATTTTTTACCAAACAGAATACATAATTGATACTCTTATTTCAAGGTCTCAAATTATCAATTTTAATATAGAAGATCAAAATATTGATAAATTATTTGAGTTTTTTGAAAAAAAAGACAAAAGTAATTTTTTAAAAGAATTGTTAAATATTAAGAATTTAAGTAAACAAAATAAACCACTTTTTTTAAAATATATAAAAAGTTTTATAAAAAGATTATCTTATGATTTTCCAGAGAATTCAATTTTTCTAATTAGACAATATAAAGACTTAAGAACCTATAATTTGAATATTGATTTATTTTTAGCTAATATGTGTATTGAGCTTTGGAGGATAAAGAAATGAGTGTAGCTTATGTTGTATTTAAACATTCAAATAGTATAATTCCCTTTAAATATTCAAAATTTGATCTAAAAGTCGGTGATTTTGTAATTGCTGAATCGGAAAGAGGTTTAAACCTTGGTAGAGTTATCAAAATCTCTCATGAAAAAGACGATAAGTTAAAAAGCATAGTTAGAGTTGCAACGCAAGCTGACTACCAAAGGTATAATGAAAATCTTGTTTTAGCCCAAAAAGCCAAAAAATACTGTTCTCAAGAAGCGAAAAATCTTAATTTAGATATAAAACTAGTAGATGTTGAATATACAATAGATAATAGCAAAATTATATTTTACTTTACATCACCAACTAGGGTGGATTTCAGGCATTTGGTAAAAAAACTGGCTTCTTATTTTAAAACACGCATTGAAATGCGCCAAATTGGTGTAAGAGATGAAGCTAAACTTGTTGGCGGAATCGGCTTGTGTGGGCAAATAGTTTGTTGTAAGCGTTTTTTGCAAAACTTTGAGCCAGTATCCATAAAAATGGCTAAAGACCAGAACTTAAGCATAAGTGTTAAAAAAATCTCTGGTATATGCGGCAGACTGTTGTGTTGTTTGTATTATGAAGAGCATATTTATTCAGATTTTCTAAAAAATTTACCACCAAAAGGCTCAATTGTTAAAACAGAAGAGTGCGAAGGTGAACTTGTACTTGCAAATCCTTTAAAAAATACTGTAACAATCAAAGATCAAGAAAATAAAATGATAGAGGTAAAAGCAAATTCTATAAAAAGTATAATAAAGATTGCAGAAGAAAAAGGAGAAGAAGATGAAATTATTGAAGAAGAAGAATAGTTACTATGTAACTACACCAATCTATTATGTTAACGATGTGCCACATATTGGTCACTCATATACTACAATTGCAGCCGACACTATTGCTCGTTTTCACAGGTTAATGAAAGAAAATGTATTTTTTTTAACAGGTACAGACGAACATGGTAAAAAGATTGAAAATACAGCTAAAGCGCTAAATAAAACACCAAAACAATTAGCAGATGAAGTTGTGGTGAGATTTCAAAATTTATGGAAAAAACTTGACATAACAAATACAAAATTTATAAGAACAACAGACGACTACCATAAAACAGCCGTTGCTCAAATATTTGAAGAAGTTTATAAAAATGGAGATATCTACAAAGACGAATATGAAGGCTACTACTGTGTACCATGCGAAACATTTCACACACAACCAGGACCAAACAATACATGTCCAGATTGCAATAGGCCACTCGAATTAATCAAAGAAGAATCTTATTTTTTTAGATTATCAAAATATCAAGATAAGCTACTTAAGTTTTATGAAGAAAACCCGGATTTTGTTTTGCCAAAGTCTCGTTATAATGAAATTGTAAGTTTTGTTAAAAGCGGACTAAAAGACTTAAGTGTTACGCGTATAAATCTAGATTGGGGAATAAAAGTACCTTTTGATAGAAAACACACAATATATGTATGGTTTGATGCACTATTTAACTATTTAACTGCCATTGGATACCCAAATGAAAATTTTCTTGAAATCTGGCCTGCCGATGTTCATCTTGTGGGAAAAGACATACTTAAATTTCACGCTGTGTATTGGCCTGTGTTTTTAATGAGTCTTGATTTACCTTTGCCAAAACATATTGTAGCGCATGGGTGGTGGACAGTTGATGGCAAAAAGATGAGCAAATCCCTTGGCAATGTTGTAGATCCAAACGAAATGATAGAAAAATACCCACGTGATGCATACAGGTATTATCTGTTAAAAGCCGTTCCGTTTGGTATGGATGGTAATTTTAGCGAAAAAGAATTTATTGAAAAAATAAATAGTGATCTTGTAAATGACCTTGGAAATCTAATCAATAGGTCTCTTACAATGATAGAAAAATACAACAATGGTATTGTAAAAGAAGCAACTGTGGATAATACAATAAAAAATTTAGCCCAATCAACATTTGAAAACATAAAAACTGCTTTTGATATTTTCAGATTTGACGAAGCACTTGAGTCAATAATGAACTTTGTAAGATTTGTAAACAAATATATTACAGACAAACAGCCCTGGACAATTAAAGATAAAAACGAACTTGATATTGTTTTGTTTAATATATTTTGTGCAATAAAATTTATTAGTGGGGCAATTTTGCCTTTCATGCCAGATACAGCAAAAAAAATCTACAATCAATTGGGATTTAGCGGCGATATAAATACTAAAGATATGGACTTTTTCTTAAACTGGAAAACAGATACTGTAAAAATTGGAAAAAAGGAAATGCTTTTTAAAAGGTACGAATATGAGCAAAAACTTCAAGAAATCCAGGAGCGAATTAGCATAGATGAATTTAAAAAAATAGACCTGAGGGTTGCAAAAATCTTAGAAGCAAAACCCATTGAAAAATCAAATAAATTAATGAAACTTAAAATAGACATTGGCGAAGAAGAACCAAGAACTTTAGTTGCAGGCATAAAAGAATATTTTGAACCACAAGATTTAGTTGGAAAAACAATAATAGTGGTAGCAAACTTGCAAAAGGCAAAATTAATGAATGTAGAATCAAATGGCATGCTGCTTGCTGCAAAAGACGGAAAAACTTTAAAATTATTAACTGTTGACGGTGACATTAAGCCAGGAAGTAAAATTAGCTAGCACTTATATATTTTTTTAGGGGGTTTTTATGTTTAGCGTAGATAGCTTAAAAGTTACATGCTTATCTGAAACAAGCTGGTTTGATACAAATTTGCTTATGAGCGATATTAAAAAAGCGGGCGGGATGAATACAAACCAATATTTGATTAACTGGGATTATAAGAATGCAGGTGGCTACAGTGCTTTGATAGAATACACAAAAAACGAACAAAAAGGTTACGCGCTACTTGATGTTGGCTGGAGAGAAAAATATATGGACTGGGTGTTTGATAGGGAAGGTGTTCTTGAGCTTTTAAAAAAAGATAAATTAAACGATGTTTTTATAAGCCACGAACACATGGATCATTTTTGGGGTCTAAACAGTATAACTAAAATTAGAAATGATTTTAACTTGTATATACCTGTTGGTTTTAGCGCAAAAGGCTATGATATAATTGAAAAAAGCAATTTTAAAGGTAAACTAATAGAAGTTGATGATAGATTTCAAAACGATGAACTTTCTTCTTTTGTTTACAAAATGGATATAATCCTGGGTGTAAAAAATGAGCAAATTTTAGTATTCAATCTAAAAGACAAAGGATTTGTTACAATTACTGGCTGCTGTCATCCAGGCGTTAACGCAATGATGGAATATGTAAAAAACAATTATGGAAATAACCTTTATGGTTTATATGGCGGTTTACACATCTCGCTACTGGAAGATTGGAATGATCAAAAAGCTAAAGAAATAGAAAAACTTGGTAGCTGGGGTTTAAAAAAAGTTGCCGCAAATCACTGTACAGGTGTGGTTGCTGTCGAACATATGATAAAAAAAGGCATAAATGTAGTCGGAGGCAGTGCAAAATTTGGCAGTCAAAGCAAACTGTATGTAGGAAATTCTGACAGTATAGAATTTTAATCTAAAAATTTAAAGTAAATGATCGATATTATTTTAAATAGCACAACAAAAGATATAATAATGGATAATTTATCTGTGGGAATTTATTTTACAGATGAAAAAGGCAAAACACTGTACGTAAACAAAGCATTTGAAGAAATGTCTTTAATAAAAGCTAAAGAACTTATTGGGAAAACACTTGAAGAGTTAGTAAAACAAAAGTACTTTACAGCATCTGCAACACTACTAGTTATAAAAACAAAAAAACCTGCTGCGGTTTCTTATATTACAAAAACAAATAGAAAACTTTTAGCTAGAGGCAAACCTTTTTTTGACCAAAGTGGGAATTTGAAATACGTAGTAAATACAGTTTATGATTTAAGTGAAGTACACTATATGGGTGACATTGATTATGACAGCAAACAAAATAACAATAATCAGATTATTGCATTTAGTTCTCAGATGGTAAATATTGTAGACTTTGCACTAAGGGTTGCAAATGTTGATTCTACTGTGTTAATTACAGGTGAATCTGGTGTTGGAAAAGAGGTTATAGCAAAATTCATTCACGATGCAAGCCCACGCAAAAATTATCCTTTCGTAAAAGTAAATTGTGCAAGCATCCCAGAAAATCTAATTGAAACAGAACTTTTTGGGTATAAAGGTGGAGCCTTTACAGGCGCTAACCCTAAAGGCAAAAAGGCTTTTTTGAAGCAGCTCAAAAAGGAACAATATTTTTAGATGAAATTGGAGAATTGCCTTTAAATGTCCAGGCAAAACTACTGCAGGTTTTGCAGGATAGACAATTCACGCGAGTTGGCTCTCCTAGAATTGTTAATGTTGATGTAAGAATAATTGCTGCAACCAATAGGAACTTAAAAGATATGATATCAAATAAACTTTTTAGAGAGGATCTATACTATCGACTGAACGTTATACCAATACATATACCGCCACTTAGACAAAGAAAAGATGATATAGAGCCTCTTGTTAATTATGTAGTTTCCAGGATAAACAGTAAATACAACTTTAATAAGCAGCTCGATTCCGAGCTAATTGATTTATTTAAGTCACTTCCATGGAAAGGTAATGTAAGAGAAGTAGAAAATGTTATTGAAAAACTTCTTGTAACAACAACCAAAAACATAATAACCAGAACAGACTATACTTCAATAGAAGATATTCAACAATACGATGTAAACCCAAAATTTATACTAAAAAACTATGAAAAAGAGCTTTTGCTTAATCTTTTACCAACTTGCAAAAATACGCGTGAGCTTGCCAAAAAGTTTGGCGTATCGCAACCTACAATTGTAAGAAAACTAAAACAACATAATGTATCGATTCAAAAGTGAATCAAATTATACAAAAATAAATCAAAATTTATGCTATATAAAAAATAAAATTCTAAGTATTGATTCAAAATATTTAGAATATTGCCATTTTTTAAGTTTTAAATTATAAATTACTTTTTATAAAATATTAACAATATAATGAAAACATATAGTTAAATAATTAGGAACAGTTTTTGCTTTAGTTAATATCGGACAAAATTTTAAAGGGGGGTTTATATGTTAGGTAAAATTTCAAACTTTTTTGTAAAACTTATGCAAAAGTATATGCCAGATCCATTTTTATTTGTTATCGTTTTAACTTTATTGTCTTTTGTTATGGCATTGTTGCTTACGCCAACGCCATTTATAAAAATGGTTGAGGATTGGTACAAAGGTTTGTGGGCTATATTAACATTTGGTTTGCAAATGGTACTCATATTAGTAACTGGATATACCCTAGCTGAAACAAAAATTATTAAAAAATTTTTAACTTTTTTAGCTGGCATACCCAAAGATCAAGCAAATGCTGCAGTAATGATATTTTTGATTGCAGCAATAGCTTCTTTTATTAATTGGGGATTAGGGTTAATTGCAGGAGCAATATTAGCCAGAGAAATAGCCAAAAGAGTGGAAAAAGCAGATTTTGGGTACCTGGTTGCTAGTGCTTACATAGGTTTTATAGTATGGGCAGGAGGCTTATCAAGTTCAATTGCATTAGTTATTGCATCAAAAGGCAACCCGATGAATATAATTGAACAACATACACATGAAATCGTTGGTTTATCGCAAACTGTTTTTGCCTGGTATAACTTAATAGCTACTATAATTACGGTAATTATTCTTTCTTTTGTAATATACTTTACACAACCAAAAAAAGACCTCAAAATAATTGATAAATCAATACTTGAAGCACAAGATAAAGAGTTAGAACAAGCAAAAGAAGTTAAAAAAGATAACACTTTTGCCTCCAAACTTGAAAATGCCTGGATACTTAACGTTATAGTATTTTTAATTGGTTTGATCTATCTTTTTAAATTTGGGTTTAAATTAGATATAAATAAATTTATATTCATAATGTTTTTAGCTGGACTTATTCTCCACTGGAAACCCATTGTTTATGTAAAAACTTTTAATAATGCAGCCAAAGTTACTGGCCCATTAATCTTGCAATATCCTCTATATGGTGGCATTATGGGACTTATAACTGGCAGTGGTCTTGCAGCTGTTATGGCAGGATGGTTTGTAAGTTTTTCTACAGCTCACACTTTACCTTTCTGGTCATTTATTTCATCCATAATCATTAGTTTATTTATACCATCTGGTGGAGGACACTGGGTAGTACAAGCACCTATTATGGTGCCTGCTGCACAAACCCTTGGCTCTTCTCAAGCCTTAACAGCGATGGGAATAGCTTACGGCGAACAGGTAGCAAATATGATACAGCCATTTTGGGCATTACCTATACTAGCTATAGCCAGGCTTGGTGCAAAAGATATAATGGGCTATTGTACTTTAGCTTTATTTATTGGAACAATTATTTTTGGCTCTATATTACTAATAGCCGCTTAATTGGAAAGTAGTATGAATATCTGCATTATTTATACCTCTAATACAAAATTCGCTAAATTACAGGAAAGTATTTATGAGCTTATAATAAGCGCTGGTATAAACGCTATTGAAGATACACAAAGAAACGAGCCTATTGGGTTTAAAACTTGTGTTAAGTTTGAAAGTGAATGCGCAAAGTGGCTCTTACTACAAGCAACTTTGCAAGCAGTATTAAGAGAATATCGTAAAGAAGGTGCTGTATGTACGAGATTGATTTGAAAGGCAAATACGCTTTAGTAACTGGAGGCTATAGGGGCATTGGCTACACTGCAAGCATAGCTCTTGCAAAAGCAAAAGCAAATATAGCAATTGCTGCAAGGAACTATGAATTGTGTCTACAAAAAGCAAAAGAGTTAAGATCCATTTTTGGTATTAATTGTCTTGCAGTAAAGATGGATGTAAGCGATTTGGAAAGTGTAAAAAATGCTGTAAGCAAAGTAAAAGAAGAGTTTGGAAGAATCGATATACTTATCAATGCAGCGGGCATTTCTGGCGTTCAAAAACCTGTGATTGAGCTAAGCGAGTCTGAATTTGATGAAGTATTCAATATAGATTTCAAAGGAACATTTTTTGTATCCCAACAAGTCGCAAAAATAATGGTTGCCCAAAATAGTGGCAAAATTATTAACATTGCTTCGATCTTGGGAAAACTTGCAACACCATACATGAGTGGTTACTGCACAAGTAAAGCAGCTGTTATACACTTTAGTAAAGTCCTAGCATTAGAACTTGTAAAATACAATATCCAGGTCAATGTAGTTTGTCCCGGATATTTTTTAACAGACATAAATAAATCATTTTTTAATACACAAAAAGGAAAAGAATACATAAAAGAGCGCATACCAGTAAAAAGGGTTGGAAACTTAAGTGAACTTGAAAGTACATTTATTTATCTGGCAAGCGCTCCTGGCTTTTTAACAGGCGCAGAAATTATTATAGATGGCGCCCAAACAATTATCTAAAGGAGGCTTTAATGCTTAGAACAAAAGAACAATACTTTGAAAAATTATTTTCTATGAAACCCAATGTATACATAGGTGGCAAAAAGGTTACAAGGGATGACCCCAGGCTCAGACCTGGACTTAATGTACTTGGAGTGACATTTGATTTAGCTCAAGATGAAAAATGGAAAAATGTAGCAACGGCTCATTCAAATCTAATAAATAAAGAAGTACACCGCTGGGCTCATCTGCCTCAAAACCCATACGATTTGATGCAAAAACAAAAGCTAATAAGGCTTGCCGCAAGGAGAGTAGGTGGTTGTATTCAGCGCTGTATGGGGCATGATGCCATAAATGCTTTAGCTATTTGCACAAAAGAAATAGATGAAGCAAAAGGTACAAACTACCATGAAAGATTTATGAATTATTTAAAGGATTACCAGGAAAATGACCTTGTTGGTTGTTGTGCCCAAACGGACTCAAAAGGTGACAGATTAAAAAGACCCAACGAACAACAAAACAAAGACCATTATGTTCATATAGTAGAAGAAAAAAAAGATGGAATAATAGTTAGCGGTTTCAAAATGTCTGTTACACAAGCAGCTTACGCAGACGAGATAATAGTAATCCCCACACGTGCACTTAAAGCAGACGATAGGGATTTTGCCGTAGCTTTTGCCTTGCCTGGAGATTGGGATAATATGCATCTAATAACAAGACCCGTATGGCTTAGAGACAAAGATGATAAAAATGCACCACCTTTTTGTACATATGGTGTATCGGATTCTGTTATTGTATTTGACAATACATTCGTACCAAAAGAAAGAGTGTTTATGTGTGGTGAGTGGGAATTTGGCAGAAGGCTTGCGTTGCTTTTTGCCGATTCCCACAGGCATAGTTATTCTGGGTGTAAACCTGCAGTTTCCGACATCTTATGCGGCGCAGCTTCTTTGGCAGCACAAGCTAACAACATAGAAAAAGTACCTCATGTAAAAGAAAAACTAACAGAGTATGCAGGTGCGGCTGAGCTTGCATATGCAGCTGGAATTGCTGCTGCTGTATTTGGCGAAAAAACAAAATCCGGTGTATTTTTCCCAAACCCGATTTATGCAAATGTAGGCAGGAGACTAACAGGAGAACTTATCTATCATGAATATAATCTTTTAACGGAAATAGCAGGTGGTATAAGCGTTACCTTACCATTTAAAGAAGATTTTTTTGCTGAAGAAACAAAAGGATTTTTAGAACAATTCATAGTAAGAAATCCAAATCTAACTGCTGATTACTCATTAAAGTTATGGAAGTTTATAGAAGATGTTGGGGCATCACCTATGACAGCGTGGTATGAAATAGCTGGAGTTCATGGGGGTGGTTCGCCAATTATGGAAACAATAGCTTTAAGCATTGAATACGATTTTGAAACAAGAAAAAATTTAGCCCGCTATCTTGCAGGTATTGATGACTCATACGATGAATCAAAAGAGCTAAATTTAGAACCAAACGATATTAAATAGGAGGCAAATATGGAAAGCATTGGTGAGCTATTGGGATTTCATCATCCAGATGAAATGCGGGAGTTTTTTAGAAAAAAATCTAAAAAAATGACAAGTAAACTCACGGATTTAAAGCAAGCAGTTTCTCTTGTTAAAGAAGGCGACTATATATCTATAGGTGGCTTTGGTACTGTAAGAATACCTACAGCTTTTATACATGAGCTTTTAAGGGCAAAGAAAAAAAACCTAATAGCAGCATGTTTTACATCTAATGTAGATACAGATCTTTTAGCTGCAGGTAAAACATTTAATAAAGCTGATGCATCTTACATTATTTCATTTGAAGCGCTTGGAGCACCAAAGGTATTAAAAAAATACTTTGAAAGTGGATCAATTCAGCTAACAGAGTGGTCCAATGGTGTAATGGGATGGCGCTATAAAGCAGCTGCCATGGGTTTATCATACTTGCCCGTAAGGTCAATGCTTGGAACAGATACGCAAAAATACTCAGCAGCAAAAGAAGTCACGTGTCCATTTACCGGCATGAAGTATTTAGCTGTCCCTGCACTGTATCCTGATGTAGCAGTTATACATGTCCATGCAGCAGATATTTATGGGAATAGTTATATACGAGGTGTTCTTGTAGCTGATGTGGATATAGCAAAAGCTTCAAAAAAGGTAATTATTACCACAGAAAAAATTGTACCAACAGAATTCTTTAGAGATAACCCGCAAAACACCACTATACTATTTTACCAGGTAGATGCAGTAGTGGTTACACCATACGGGAGTTACCCATGCAATATGCCATATGAATATTTTATGGATGTAGATCATTTAAGAGAATTTCTAAAAGCTGCAGAAGACGAAAAAACCTTCCAGGAGTATTTAGATAAAAACATATACAACTGCAATGATTTTTATGAGTATCTGGATAACTGTGGTGGCATAAGAAGGCTTGAGTATCTAAAAGATTTAGAAAGTCAAATAATCATAGAAGGAGGCCTAAGATGAACACTTACAACGATATAGAATTAATGATATGCGTAGCCTCAAGGATATTTGAAGATGGAGCAAGCGTATCTGTAGGCACAGGTATACCGTGCGCTGCTGTTATGCTTGCCCAAAAACTATATGCACCAAATATACTGATAACATTTGAAGCAGGTGCCGTTGCTCCAGTACTTCCTGCTATGCCAATATCAGTTGGTGATTCAACAACAATGCACAAAGCTCTTCAAACTGGCTCTACATGTGATCAAATGGAAATGATTCAACGAGGCCTTATTGATTACTGTTTTTTGGGGGGTGCCCAAATAGATTCCTATGGCAATATTAACTCCACAGTCATCGGCGATTACAAAAAACCAAAGGTAAGGTTTCCAGGCTCAGGAGGAGCAAACGATTTTGCTTCTATGGCATGGAGAATTGTTATGGTAGTGCCTCACTCAATAAGAAGATTTACAAACAAAATAGACTTTATCACTACACCTGGCTATCTAACAGGACCAGGTGCTAGAGAGCAGGCAGGTTTGCCACCAAATACAGGTCCATACAAAATTATTACTAACTTAGCAGTTATGGGCTTTGATGAAGAAACTAAAAGAATGATGCTTGAATCCATTCATCCAGGTGTTAGTATTGATGATATTAAAAACAATACGGGTTTTGAATTAATAATCAAGCAAACACCTAAACAAACTGAACCACCCACACAAGAAGAATTAAGAATACTTCGTGAAGAAGTAGATCCATTTAAAGCTGTAATAGAAAGAAAAGCTGAATAATTTTATAAAAGGGGGTATTTTATGATAAAAGGTAAAGTAAAAGACGCAATATGGATATTGGAGGGTGCTTTGGCTATCGTCATTGCCATACTTTTTTTTGCTAAGTTACCGACTCTAACAGTATTTTTTAGTATTCTACTCTTAGCAAATTTTATGCTAATTGGAGCTGGCTCAAGGGTAGATAAAATGTTTTTGATTTATCCTTATGGAACATTTTTGGTAATTTTCTGGGGAGGTTTTTTAGGCTTATTCTACTATTGGAAGCTTTACTATAATGCAATACCAAAAACTCTATTTCTTGGAATGCACCCAGGAACAGCTATTTTATGGGTTGTTTTTCTTGTATTAGGTGGCTTTCTTACAACTATTCTCTCATACACAGTGCTTTTTGAGAAAAATGTAATTTCGCAAAAAGAATGGGATACGTTTATTTCTGATGTAGAGGATTTTAATAAAAAGCATGAACAAGAAGAAAAACCGGAAGAAGAAATTAAATAATCGGAGGACCTTTTATGAAAACAGCAGAGATAATTGTAACACTATTATATTCACTTATAGTTTTATGGTGGGCAATAAGTGCTAAAAAACAGGCTGATAAAAGTGGTGCTAAATTTTTTGCATCCAGTAAAACGTTCGGTGCTTTAGTAGCCGGTCTTGCCGCTGCAACGACTGGCATGAGTGGTTTTGGTTTTGTTGGTGGACCCGGTCTTAATTACAAATTTGGATCAGCAGTAATGTATATGGGTATATTTTTTACTGTAAGTTACGGTTTAATGATGTGGCTAAATGGTAAACCAATGAGAATGATGTCTGTAATTACTAATATCGAGACATTTGCAGATTTAGGAGATGTCAGATATGGAAGCAGAACTTTAAGGTTTTTGATAGCTGTTAATTTAATTATCTGTATATTTGCCTACCTTGGAGCTCAAATTTTAGCCGGCGGATACATTTTAAATTCTATTTTTGGAATTTCAGTAAAAGCTGGTGGTATAGCGCTATTAATATTTACTCTTATATACACTGTTTACGGTGGTATGGTTGGAAGCATAAAGGTTGATTTTTTACAAGGTATCTTAAAATTATTTAGCATAATAGGCATTATTATTGGATTTTACTATATCACAGGTGGGATGGGTCATGCAACCATAACAATTGCATCAAGTAAATTGTTTGGACCTCAGTTTATAGATCCAATAGGGCATCCGGATAATATTATGCTACCGCTTGCTATGTCGTGGGTTTTTGTTTTGGCAATTGGCGTTATAGGTCAACCACATGTAAATACAAAGCTATATTCTCTAAAAAGTTATAAAAGCCTGAAAACATTTGGACTGATAGGCGGAGTAGGTTATGGCATAATGAGTCTTTTATACATACTGCCTGGAACAGCAGTTTTATATTTAGTAGCTTCAGGTCAGGTTAAACCATTTAAAGTACCTGATGAAACCATATTTCATTTTTTTAATCATTTACCGCCTGTTTTGGCTATTATACTTTTTGCCGGGCTTCTTGCAGCTACTATGTCTACTTCAAGTTCATTCTTAGTAATAGGTTCTTCAATTATAACAAGAGATATTCCTAAATCCTTCAAAAAGACATTATCGCAAAAAGAAGAAGTAATTTGGGGTAGGTGGGCACTGATTATTTTAACTTTCGGAGCTGGTATTTTTGGATTATACGGTGGGTATATGGTTGCTCTTTTAGGTGTGCTTGGACTTGGAACATTTATCGGTGCATCTCTACCAGTTATTATTGGGTATCAATGGCAAAAAGCATCTACTCAAGCGGCTATCACCTCAGAAATAATTGTTCTGTTTATGAGCATTTTTGTATCCATAGTTTACGAACAAGTGTTAAAACAAAAGCTTCCAGGCGGAATTGCTGGATACTCTTACATGATTATGTTTGTTTTTATAATAATGATTTTTGTTTCTTTGTTTACAAAACAGTCTGCAGGAGACTATTTGCCAGAAAAAATGAAACTTTATTTTAAGCATATGGAATAAATAGGAGGTAAAAATGTTAAAAGACAAAGTTTGCATAGTAACAGGTGCAGCAAGCGGGATAGGTCTTTCTATAGCCCAAAGTTTTGCAAAAGAAGGTGCTAATGTTATAATGTCTGATATTAATCAAGCTTCACTAAGTCAGGAATCAGATAAAATAAAAGCCGATTATTTTGCGTCAGATTTAAGTACACAAAAAGGATGTAAAGACTTAGTGGATTATGTATTAAAAAAATACTCCAAAGTAGATATACTTGTAAATAATGCAGGTATTCAACATGTATCTCCAATTGAAAATTTCCCGGAAGATAAATGGAACTTTATAATCTCTTTGATGCTAACTGCACCTTTTTTACTTACAAAATACGTTTGGCCTTCAATGAAAGCTCAAAAATGGGGAAGAATAATAAACATAAATTCCGTGCATGGCATTAGGGCTTCAGAATTCAAAGTTGCCTATATTAGTGCAAAACACGGTCTTTCTGGTTTAACAAAAGTAGCAGCTTTGGAAGGTGCTCCATACGGTATTACTGTAAACTCTATTTGTCCATCATATGTTAGAACACCACTTGTTGATAACCAGATTGATGACCAGGCTAAAACACATGGTATACCAAGAGAAAAGGTTATAGAAGAAATAATGCTTAAAAAAGCAGCAATAAAAAAACTTATTGAGCCAGATGACATAGCAGAAGTAGCAAAATTTTTATGTACGCCTGCAGCCGACTACATAACTGGCTCGATGATGACAATTGATTGTGGATGGAGTGCTACTTAATTGATTTGATACCAATAAGGTTTATATTAAATATAATCTTATTGGTATTTTTTTTGGAGGTTTTTATGATTGATTTCACTTTTACACAAGAACAGGAAGATTTTAGAAAACAAGTTGCAGACTTTACAGCCAGCAAAATTGCACCTAAAGTAAAAGAAATGGAACAAAACAAAACTGCAGACAAAGAAGTGGTAGAAGCTATAAAGCAGGCAAAGCTTACAGGTGTATTTATACCAAAAGAGTATGGCGGCTTAGGTCTTGGTTATGTTGCAAGGCTTATTGCTCTAGAAGAAATAGCTAAAGTTTCACCTGGCGTTTCCATGATGCTTCAGATATTTGGCCTTGGCATTGAGCCTATTTTAAAATCTGGCAATGATGATCAAAAACAAAGGTACCTTCCAGGTCTTTCAAGTGGTGAAAAACTCGCTACGGTAGCAGTAACTGAAACTACAGGCGGATCAGATCCAACTGGCATAGAAACAACTTATACAAAAGAAGGCAATTATTACATACTAAACGGAAGAAAAATAATGCTAACAAATGCCCCTGTTGCCAATACATTTGTAGTACTTGCAAAAGACCCAAATAACCCAAAAGCTTTTTCTACATTCATTATTGAAGATAATTTTGAAGGTTTCAAAAGGGGAAAAGACTGGAATGAAATAGGGCTTCATGGGTGCAGTGTAGGTGAGATCTTACTCCAAAACTGTAAAGTGCCTCAAGAAAATCTACTTGGTGAAGAAGGTAAAGGTATGAGGGTAGCAATGAGCGCAATTGGCGAAGTAGGCAGAGGTGGTATGGTAGGCGTAGGTCTTGGCATAATTTCTACGCTTTTAGAGCAATCGGTTAATTTCTCAAAAAAACGCATATTGTATGGCAAGCCTATAAGCAACCTTCAAACAATACAAAATAAACTTGCACAGATGAAACTGGATCTTGAGATTTCAAGACTACTTGGCTATAGAGCAGCCAGTATGCAAGACAAAGGCCAAAGGTGTGATCTAGAGTTTGCAATGGCAAAATACTACACTACAGAAGCAGCTCAAAAGTGTGCAAAAATGGCTGTAGATATACATGGTGGCTATGGCGTAGTTGAAGAATCTATCGTCACTAGATTCTTAAGAGATTCTTTTGTACTTGGGCCATCTGCTGGAACATCCGATATTATGATGGTTATTATTGCAAGGGCTGCAATAGGGTGAAAATATATAAAAAGTAGTTATAATATTGACAAAATTAAAAAGTAATAGTAAAAAAACAAGGGAGGTTTTTTAAAAAAAAGAGGTTTAAAATGGAGTTAAAAGATATAGTATACAACATTACACCGATCAATGATGATGTATTAGAGAAAGCAAAAGAAAAAACTTCACGACTTATTATGCCATATAGAGCCCTTGGATATGTAAATGACATAGCCGAAAAACTCTGTGCGATTTACTCAACGCTTGAGCCAAAAATAGAAAATAAAGGCGTTTTTGTAATGGCAGCTGATCATGGCGTAGCCGAAGAAAATGTTAGTGCATATCCACAAGAGGTTACTTGTGAAATGATAAAAGCTTTTATTGAAGGTGTTGCTACAATCAATGCACTTGCAAGGCTAAACAATTGTTTTACCATAGTTGCAGATGTTGGAAGTTTATGCGATTGGAAAAATATTTCAAACTTACAAAAAAGCACTTTTATAGTAAATAAAGTTAAAAACGGTACAAATAATTTTACAAAACAGTATGCAATGACCAGAAAAGAGGCTATACAATCCATAATGATTGGCTTTGATATTGCAAATAAATATATACATTCTGAAAAATTAAATCTTATAGCAACAGGTGATATGGGTATCTCAAATACAACAGCAGCTAGTGCAATTGGAGCTTGTATAACAAAAAACGAAGTAGAGCTTATGACAGGACAAGGCACACTCATTACAGATGAAATGCTAAAAAATAAGGTTTTAATAATTAAAAAAGCCATAAATCTTCACAAACCAGATCCAGATGATGCCATAGATGTATTATCAAAAATAGGAGGCTTTGAAATTGGCGCAATAGCAGGCGTTATTTTGGCTGCTTGTTACAATAAAATACCTGTAGTTATTGATGGACTAATTTCTACATCTGCAGCGCTTTTGGCTTACAAATTAAATCCAGTAACAAAACAATATATGTTTGCTGGACATTTATCGAAAGAAAAAGGCCATAATTTAATGCTTTCTTATCTTGACTTAAAGCCAATATTACAGCTTGATATGAGGTTAGGCGAGGGCAGTGGTGCAGTGCTATCCATGCCAATTATTGAAGCAGCAGCTAAAATAATCACAGAAGTTGCTACGTTTGAGCAAGCCCAGGTAAGCAAAAGCAATTTGTAATTTACACTACTTAATAACTTTTTCTAATGCGTCACAAAAATCACTTGTATAAATAAAATTTGTCTGGGGCAATAAAAATATTGTTTTATCTTTTAAACCAAAAAAAACATGCTGTGCTAGATAATTACCAATAGCAGTTTCTATAATTTTATAATCAATACTATTATTTTCAAATATTCCAAGAATTTTAAATATTAAATCTTTACTTTTGTACTCAAATTTTTCAAGCTTTAGAGGAAAATCGAATGTTTTTAATGTGGTTTTTGGGCTGCAAAATGGTTTTTGAAGGCAAAGCCTGTAAAAAGTTCTGTTTAGGCGTTTCCATTTTTTTGCATAAAGCGTATCAAAATCATCGATTGTTTCAATAAAAAATTTACCTAAAGGCTTCAATGAAAAGAATTGTCCAATAATTGCACTATAAACGGCAAATGGATAATTATCTGTAACTATATGCAAAAAGCCGTTTTGTTTTAATTTGTCTCTAATTTTTTGAAATGTAATTTTATTGAAAATTGAGTGTTTGATTCGATAAAGCTTAAACCACGGTTCGGGGAAGTTCACATAAATATTATCAAAAGAATTGTTGTCAAATAAATCAATCACGTGGTTACAATCATAATTCAAAAGTTTTACGTTATTTAGCTTTTCATTGCAACAACGATTTAGCGCAAAAAGAAAATCTTTACCGTAAACTTCAATACCCAAAAAAGACTCTTCTGGCTTTTGTTTTGCAAGATTTATCAAAAACTCACCACGACCGAAACCAATTTCTAAATTATTAATTGATTCTTTGTTGTATGTAAGTATCTTTTGTGGGTAAACGCTTTCATAACAATCGCAAAATTCTATATTTGTATTTGTATGTTCAAGATTATGTGAAACTATTTCGCAATTTAAATTATCTGCGATTTTTTTTGCAGTATTTAAAATTGCATCCTTTAATTTATCTGTAATAATAGAGCGAGTAGCTTTGTTTAGCTTAATAATAAGCAAATCTTGTTTTTTGTAAACATCCAAAAAGCATCTAAATTCATCCAGAGGTAGTATCCCTTTATTTTTATACCTGAAGATATTAACACATTCTATATCATTTAAATTTTTATTGGTTTTTATTATTGCATGAGGCATATTAAATGTAGATAGGGGCACATTTTGCCCCTATAGCTTACTTTTGTGAATATTTTATGCTTGCCATTACTTTCAAAGGCAAACCCCAGATATTACAAAATCCCTCGCCATCTTTATGTTTAAAAGTATCAGATGCTTCATAGGTAGCAAGGTTTTTATTGTAAATAGAATATGGTGATTTTCTTGAAACTGCCGTTACAGAACCTTTATATAGCTTTATTGTAACTTCGCCTGTTAAATTTTCACACAATTTGTCAGCAAAAGCATCTAAAGCTTCTCTTAGCGGTGAAAACCACAAACCATAATATACAAGTTCTGAATACTTTATAGAAAGCTGATCTTTAAAGTGCATTGCTTCTCTATCTAAAATTAACTGTTCTAAAGCTCTTTTTGCTTCAAGTAAACTTACAGCAGCTGGCGCTTCGTAAACTTCTCTTGATTTTATCCCAACAAGCCTGTTTTCAATCATATCAATCCTGCCAATACCATGTGAGCCTGCAATGTGATTTAGTTGTGTTACCAGATCAACAATTGGCATTTTGTTGCCATCTATGCTTACCGGAATAGCTTTTTCAAAACCAATTGTTATGTATTGTGGCTTATCTGGCGCCTCAAGAGGATTTTTTGTTAGAGAAAAGATATCTTCTGGAGTTTCTTGTTCCGGGTCTTCTAAAATACCTGCTTCAATTGCCACACCCCAGATGTTTCTGTCAATTGAATAAGGTTTTTCTTTGGTAATTGGAATTTCAATATTGAATTTTTTAGCGTATTCAATTTCTTCTTCTCTGGATTTTAACTCCCAGTCTCTAACAGGTACAAGCACTTTAATATCCGGCTTAAGCGCAACAGCAGAAACATCAAATCTTACCTGATCATTGCCCTTGCCAGTTGAACCATGTGCTATAGCGTCAGCACCTTCTTTTATTGCAATCTCAACGAGTTTTTTTGTAATAAGTGGCCTGCCAAGTGCAGTAGCAAGCGGGTATTTATTTTCATACAGTGCATTCATTTTAAAAGCTTTCATTACATAGTCTTCTAAAAATTCTTTTCTTAAATCTTCTACATAAGCTTTACTTGCGCCGGTTTTGAGCGCTTTTGCTTTAATAGGTTCAAGCGGTTCATTTTGTCCCAAATCTGCAGTGTAGGCTATAACTTCACAATTATACTTATCCATTAACCATTTAATTATAACTGATGTGTCAAGCCCTCCAGAATAAGCTAAGACAACTTTTTTTACACTCATAGTGTTACTCCTTATTTATTAAATTAAAAATTATTGCCATTTGGGTATATAATCGATTTTCTGCCTGGTTAAATACCACAGAATGTTTGCCATCAATAATATCGGCTGTAACTTCTTCATTCCTATGAGCCGGCAGACAATGCATAAAAATAAAATTACTATCTGCAAATGAACATAGTTTTTGATCTATCTGAAATTTTTTTAATATTGAATGTTTTTTTTCTTTTTGGTCTTCCTGCCCCATAGAAGTCCAAACATCTGTGTAAACGACATTTGCACCGCTTAGAGCTTCTATTGGATCATCAGTTATAATTATATTTGAGTTTGTTTCTTTAGAAATCTCAATGGCTTCTTTTACAATTAAACCGCTTGGGCTATAGTCTTTTGGACAGGCAATTGATATATCAATACCAAGCATAGCGCAATGCAAAAGTAAAGAATTTGCCATATTATTTCCATCGCCAACATAAGCTAATTTTATATTATGAAAACTACCAAAATGCTCCTTTATAGTTAACATATCTGTCAGACTCTGGCAGGGATGCAACAGATCACTTAACCCATTTATTACAGGAGAGCTTGAGTTTAGTGAAAAATCAATTAACCTTTGATGCTCAAATGTGCGTATCATTATAATATCACAATAACTTGAAATTACTTTTGCTGTATCCTCTATTGTTTCGCCTCGACCAAGCTGTATATCTTTTGAAGACAAAAAGATTGTCTGTCCTCCAAGTTTTTTAAAGCCAGCCTCAAATGAAACTCTTGTTCTTGTGGAAGATTTTTCAAATATCATTGCCAGTATAAAATCTTTAAAAGGTTTAAATTCTTGTCTTTTTTTAATTTTTTCTTTTATTTGCAAACCAAAATCGATAACTTTAAGGGTTGTTTGTATATCAAAATCCGTTGGGCTTAAATAGTGGTGAATCATTAAACCTCCTTAAAAAAGCAAAGCCTCTTTAGATTAATCATACTTACAAAAGCACTTTGGGGGCCAAAAAAAATAACAAGCCTATTTGCATTATCCATTGACGATATTTCTAAAATATCATCTGCCCACGGCTTTGTAAGGCAATACCCATTACACAATACCAAAAAATTGTTTGCAATGCAATCAAAAATACGCTCTTGAAAAGCATTTTCTTGAAAATTTAAAAAATTTATTTTAAAACCATACTTATTTAGAATCTCAAAATTACTTTCAAGATTATCAATAAAACACATGCTTAAATTTGAGCCATAGCGCTTAAAAAACCTGTTTCCCATCTCATTAAAGCAAAACTGATTATTTTTGCAAAAAATTGTTGAAGGCTCTTTATTGTAAAAATTGACAAATGCATTCAAAAAACCTACAAATAGCTCTTTATTTTTATCGCTATCAAGATCTAAGCCCATTATTTGCTCAACACTTAAAGTTTCTTTTATATCGCCAAATGTTAAACCTTCGCTTTTTGCACCCAAAAAATCTGTATACAGGCAATTTTCTTTTGTTTCAAAAAAAACCATTTTGTCTAAAAAATCTTGAATTAATGGCAAAATTTTGTTTTTTGCTTGATTTAAGATCTGCATAAAACACACTCTTTTTTTGTATATTTTGAAATCAACCTTGTTCCTGCTGCAAGGCTGATTAGCGTTTTAATTTTGTCTTTATCGATAACACTTATCCCGCACAAATGTGTAGCTTTGGTATTTAAAAATACTTGATCAGACATTGTACATGTAGCACCTAAAATAATGTTATACCTTGCACTAGAAAAATTTAATATGCTATCAATTGTTTTATTTACAAGTGTTGTTGCAGAAATTATTGCAATATCGCAATTTTTCAACTCAAAATAACTTGCCCAGTCAGGAAGTGATTCAAACCTTGGATCCCTTTCTATAATTTTTAAACTTTTCGCTCTTTTTTTAATGCTTTCAATAATTGGTGCAAAATAGCCTACCATTACAACAGTGTGTTCTTTTTCAATGAGATTTAAAAAATCATAATAATTTTCTTGCGGCTTATTCAATATAGCATTTGCGCAGGCTATAGCAAGAGCACTATCAAGCAAGTTGTATGAAAAAATCCCATTTAATAGTTCTATAGCTTTTTTACCTATAATTTTTTCACCTATATCTAAAACATTGCAACTTGCATGGTTTAGTTCTTTTGCAAATGTATACGAAAGCCCACAAAAAGTCCTATTAAGCTCGACACAGGTATAACCAAGTCCAATTCTTATATCGCTTATTTCCAATTCAAGTGCTTTTTGTCTTGCTGTTTCATAAATTGCTTCATGTATATACATAATTTTGTACTCTTTCTATATAATCTAAAACATCATTTAATGAAAATACACCGCTAAAAACATTGATTTGTTTTTTTTTAAAATAAATGGCAATTGTTGGTGCACTGTAGATATTTGTTACAGATACGATTTGAGGTAAATTATCTATGTAAACTTCAAAAAAGTCATCTCTATCTTTTAGTTTAAATGATAGGGCTTTGCATGTTGAACAACTGTTTGAGCTAAAAAGTATACCAATTAAAGGTTTGCTATCAATTGCCTTATTAAAGCCATCCAATGAATCAATTACTTTCATAGGCTTGTAATATTAGCATAAATTTGTAGTTTTGTAAAATTAAAACTATTCTTTACTTAAAATTTTTTTGTAGTATAATACTTTTTGTGAAAGTAAAACCAGAGTGTTTTGTTTGCTTTGTTTCGCAAGCTATTAGAGCTACAGAAATCATCAGCAAAAAAGACGATGATGCCATAAGGGCATTAAAAAATGTAGCAAAAGTATTATCTGAAACTGAATATAATGTAGCACCACCTTTAATATCAGAGTTTGTGTATGGCTCTATAACAAAAACACTTGACCATGACGATCCATACAGTGAAATTAAAAAGAAATACAATAAAATAGCGCTTAACTACGTAGATGATCTAAAACGCTACATTGAAGATTCAGATGATAAGTTGCAAGCCGCAATAAATATTTCTGTTGCAGGAAATATAATTGATTTTGGCTCTCAAATAGAAAAATTCAACATAAAAGAAACACTTAACAAGGCAATTATTGAAGGTTTTTTGGTTAACGATATTGAAGATTTCAAATTAAAAATAACCAAAGCTAAAACATTGCTTTTTTTAGCAGATAATGCAGGAGAGATTGTTTTTGACAAACTGCTTTTACAAACCATAAAAAACCTTTATCCAAATTTAAATATCTACATTGCCTTACGAGGAAAACCAATAATAAATGATGTAACCAAAAATGACATTGAAGGTTTGGGTTTAGAAGAGATAGGAACACTAATTGAAAGTACAAAGCCAACACCTGGTTTCTGGCCTGATTACTGTGATAATCTATGCAAAAAAATCTATAAAAAAGCTGATGTTATTATATCAAAAGGGCAGGGCAACTTTGAAACACTTTCAGAGTTTGACGACGATAGGGTGTTTTTTTTGTTTATAATAAAATGTTCGGTTGTGGAAAAATACCTTAACAAACCTAAATACTCACATATATTTGCCAAAAAAAGTTCTCTATGCTAATAGCGGGCGTTGATGAAGCAGGAAGAGGTCCATGGGCTGGACCAATTGTCAGCGCTGTTTGCATTCTGCCAAAAAAGCTTAATCTAATAGTAAAAGACTCAAAAGTTTTAACGCAAAAAAAACGCGAAGAAATTTATAAAATACTTACCAGACACTCAATATATGGCATTGGAATTGCTACTTGCAAAGAAATAGATAGATTTGGCATTGTAAAAGCCTTTGAATTATCAATAAAAAGAGCACTCCTGTTCATGCCCAAAAAGCCAGATTTATTATTGATAGATGGGAAAGATCACTTAAATTTACCGGTCAAATTTAAAAGTATCATAGATGGGGACTCAAAAATAGCCTGCATATCAGCAGCATCTATTCTGGCAAAAGTAAGTCGAGACCACCACATGATACTTATGTCTCAAAAATATCCAAATTATGCATTTGATCAACACAAAGGATATGGCACAAAAAAGCATATCGAATTATTGGAAAAGTTTGGCATATGCGATATACACAGAAAAAGTTTTGAGCCTATAAAACAATTCATAAATGGTACATTTAAACCAAAATTACTGCTTCATGCCTGTTGTGCACCGTGTGCGACAAGTGTAATAGAGCGCTTAAAAGAAAAATTTAGACTTAGCATATATTTTTTTAACCCAAATATACAGCCCAAAAAAGAATATCAGCTAAGATTAAAAGAAATGATTGAGCTTTGCAAATACCACAATTTAGAGCTAATTGTCCCAGAATACGATCCCAAAGAATGGTTTAAAAAAGTAAAATTATATAAAAATTATCCAGAAGGTTCTAAAAGGTGCACAGTATGTTATGCTTACAGATTGTACAAAACTGCTGTTTTTGCCAAAAAACATAATTTTGAGTACTTTACAACCACATTATCTGTAAGTCCTTTGAAAAAATATAATACAATCCTACATATTGGCAAAACACTCGAAAGTCTAAATGTGCTTTTTTTTGAGGAAGATTTTAAAAAGAAAGACGGTTTTAAACGCTCATGCGAGCTTTCTAAAGAATTCAATTTCTATAGACAAAATTATTGCGGTTGTGTATATTCTTACCATGAATCAATTAATAGAAAACTTAAAAAACAAGCTCAAAGCAACGCTAATTGAAACGCACATATCGTATGTTTTAGTAAATGAGATTGTTTATAAAATAAAAAAAAGCGTAAATTTTGGTTTTCTAGATTTTACAAGCCTGCAAAAAAGAAAATACTATTGCGAAAAAGAAGTTGAATTAAATAGCAGATTTTCACCCGATTTATACTTAGGGGTTGTGTCAATTACAAAAAACGCAGATGAATTTTTTATATCAGGTCCTGGTGAAGTTGTAGAATACGCAGTTGCCATGAAAAAGCTTCCGCAAGATAAAATGATGGATGTATTGCTTGAAAAAGATAAAGTTACACTGGAAGATATAGACAAACTATCAAATATTATAGCAAACTTTCACAAAAATGCTCAAACAAATACACAAATAAGTGAATTTGGCAAAAAAGAAAACATAAAAATCAATACAGACGAAAATTTTAACCAAACAATCAAAGCACAAGGTACTTTTTTAACAAAACACCAGTTTGAATCAATTAAAAAATACACAAATGACTTTTTAGATACGTATGATTGGCAAAAACGCATTGTAGAACAAAAAATTAAAGATTGTCATGGTGATTTGTACTCCCACAATATTTGCCTTGCCGATAAAATTTACATATACGACTGTATAGAATTCAACGACCGCTTTAGATACTCTGATGTTGCAAGTGATGTAGCTTTTTTGCTTATGGATTTAGAATTTCACAACAAACAAAATTTATCTGATTTTTTTTTGCAAAAATACATTGAATATTCAAAAGATCATTCTATCAAAGAAGTGCTTGATTTTTACAAAACATACAGAGCCTATGTAAGAGGAAAAATTTATTACTTTGAAAATAAAAAAGAACTATCAAGCAAATATTTTGACCTATCTTATAAATATATTGATAAAAAGTACAAACCGATACTTATTGCGATGGTTGGCTTGACTGGCTGTGGCAAAAGCTATTTTAGCGAAAGGTTATCGCAAAAACTCAACGCAAAGGTTTTTTCATCTGATATTGTCAGAAAACAGTTATTTTCTGGAAATACAAACGGTTTTGAAAAAGGCATTTACAGTACCTATCACACACAGGTAGTATATGAAAAATTAAGCCAGCTAGCTTACGAAGCTTTAAAAGATGGTTTTAATGTTATACTTGATGCAACCTACATAAAACATTCACACAGACAAAGTTTGGTAAATACGATAGAAAAACTTGGAATAACGCCTAATTTTGTTTTTCTTGATCCAGATGAGCCAACAATATTCAAAAATCTTGAAAAAAGAAAACAGGAAAAAAGTATTTCAGATGGCACAGTTGATATATATTTTAAACAAAAAGAAATATTTGAAAAGCCAGAAAATGCCATAATTATACACTCAAACGAAGAAAATAGTCTAAATTATGTATTAAAAACCATTTTGGAGGCTAAAAAATGAGGCTTGGAATTAATATTGATCACATAGCAACACTAAGACAGGCAAGACTGGGTATAGAACCAGAGCCAATCTATGCAGCTTTAATTGCTCAAGAAGCCCTTGCTGATAATATTACAATGCATCTAAGGGAAGATAGACGCCATATCCAGGAAAATGATTGTATATTGGTTAAAAATACAATCAAAATTCCACTCAACCTGGAAATGAGCATAGAAGAGAAAATAGTAAATTTTGCTTTGAATCTTGTCCCATATCAATCAACACTTGTGCCTGAAAAAAGAAAAGAACTTACAACGGAAGGTGGTCTTGATGTAATATCTAACTTTGAAAAGTTAAAAGAAGTAATAGATAAATTGCATTCAAAAAATATACTTGTAAGTTTATTTATTGATCCAGATAAAAAACAAATTGAAGCAGCAAAAAAGCTTAATGCAGATTCAATCGAAATTCACACAGGTGAGTATGCAAATGCACCGCTATCTCAAAAACTTCAATTCGCAAATACAATTAAAGATGCAGCTATTTTTGCAAAAAGTCTTGGGCTTTGCGTCCATGCAGGGCATGGCCTGAATTATCAAAACGTTAGTCTGATTGCAAAAATCAAAGAAATTGAAGAATTAAATATAGGTCATTCTATTATCTCAAGAGCTGTTTTTTGTGGCTTGAAAGAAGCTATAATTCAAATGAAACAAATTATTGAAAAAGCCAGATGGTTGGCATAGATATAGAACAAACTAAAAGATTTGAGCTAATGCTTAAAAAATTTGATAAAAAAACGCTACATAGGATTTTTTCTCAAAAAGAATTAGATTATTGTTTTTCAAAAAAATTCCCACATATCCATTTGTGTGGCAAGTTTTGCGCAAAAGAAGCTTTTTTTAAAGCAACTAACTTAAAAATACCTCTAAATAAAATAGAGGTTTTAAACGATAAAAATGGTGCAGTGCAAATTTATGTTGAAGATAAAAAATTTAATGCAGATGTTAGCATATCACATACAAGTGAATATGCTGTGGCAATTGTTTTATGCAAAGCTACGTAAAACTCAAAAAAATTTTAGATAACCTACAACCATATTCTATTAAACTTGGTCTTGAGCGCATAAAAGCGTTGCTAAAAGCTCTATCTAACCCGCAAAATTCTTTTAAAAGTATATTGATTGGCGGCACAAACGGGAAAGGCAGTGTTGCGCAAATGTTAAATGACAGTTTTTTACAAAAAGGTTACAAAACTGGATTGTACACTTCGCCACATCTAATACTATTGAATGAACGCATTAAAGTAAACAACGCTTACGTTGATTTTGACTTGTTGCTTGATTTGGCTCTACAAATAGAACCTTTAGCCAGAGAATTTGATGTAACCTACTTTGAGTTTTTGACTGCTTTGAGTTTTTTGGCATTTAAGAAATTAAAGGTAGAATATGCAATTTTGGAAGTAGGCATGGGCGGTGAGTTTGATGCAACAAATGTTGTAGAGCCAATTTTAAGTGTTTTAACAAGCATATCTTTCGATCACACAGAACATTTAGGGAAAACAATCGAAGAAATAACAAAAACAAAAATGGCCATTATTAGAAAAATTGGGATAATTGGTAAAAATTCTCCTAATGTTATAAATTTGATCAAACAATCTTCCAATGCTGACCTTTATTTTGTTGATGAAATATATCTAAGCCGTGCAAAACAATTTGACTTGAATTTTCTAAAATGCGATTACGAAAAAGAAAACCTCGCATGTGCGTTTTTGGCCATTGACTGCTTAAACAAATATTATAATTTGGGATTGGACACACAAGCTATAAAAAACACATATTGGCCTGCACGTTTTGAAATTATAAAATCAGCTAACAAAACATTTATAATTGATGGTGCGCACAATGTAGATGGAGCAAATAGGTTTTTAGAATGTGCAAAAAAAATAAAAGGCTCAAAAATGCTAATTTACTCAAGCCTAAAGCAAAAAGAGTATCAAAAAATTTTAAATATGCTTTCTTTCTATTTTGATGAAATTATAATAACAAAAACAAACAATCGCAACTCGATTGACAAAGATGATATTAAATTTGAAAACAAAAATTATAAATTTTTAGAAGATGCAAATACCTCTTTACTATATGCGCAACAATCAAATTATGAAAACATTTTTATAGCGGGTTCTCTTTATTTGGCAGCTTTGGCAAAAGCCTGTATGTTGGAAGAAAACCTTCCTTAAATCTTAAACACTTCGAGCCTTATAGCATTCAGGCCTTTTTCTTGTACGTCTTTTTCAAGCGCCATGACAAGCGATTTTGGCTTTGTAGGACAAACTTCAACACATATACCGCAGCCTTTGCAATGATGATAATCTATGCCTGCCATTTTTTCATCTTTATCTAAAATTATAGAAGCATCTGGACAATACTGCCAGCAAAACAAACAATTTATGCATGTTTTTTCATTCCAAATAGGACGCTCAACACGCCATGAGCCTGTTTCAAAGTTTTCAATTTTTTCTTCTTTTGATTCAATTTCTATAATTTTACTTAAATCAACGATACTCATATACTCTCCTAATAAGGTATTCTATTTTGAAAAGCTTTTTGTAGTGTTAATCTATCAAGTGAATTAATATTATAGCCAACTGGTATACCAGAAGCTGGCTTTGTTATTTTGATATTACCATCTAGCATATCTATTATGTATTGAGCAGTAAGGTTTCCTTCTATAGAATCATCAAGCATAAGTATTATTTCTTTTGCTGATTGAGCATTTTCTTTAAGTTTATCTAGATCTAAATCTTTTGCATAAATTCCTTCCAAAGGTGAAATTAAACCCCACAAAACAAAATACACACCATTGTATATATGTTGAGATTCTAAATTAATCAATGTTTCAATTGTTTCTACAACACAGATTGTTGATTTATCACGTGAACTATCCAAGCATATATCGCAAACATCATCTTCACATAAATTGCGGCAAATTTTACATTTTTTCAGATTTACTGCTGTCTCTATATTTTTGGCAATCTCTTTTGCATCCTGTGAATTATTTATAAGCCACAAGGCGTACCTAAGGGCACTTTTTTCGCCAATTCCTGGTAGTTTTTTCATTGATCCAATTAAATTTTCAAGACTCTTTATCATAAACCTGGTATATTCAAACCGCCAGTTAGAGCAGACATCTTTTCTTTAACTTTTTCTTTTGCTTTTCTAATAGCTTCATTTACACCAGAAAGCAACAAATCTTCAAGCATCTCTACATCATCGCTAAGCAATTCTTTTGATATTTTTATTTCAACAATCTCTCCATCACCATTTGCACTAACACTCACCATACCACCACCTACGCTTACCTGTGTTATTTCTTTTGCTGCTTCCTGCTGAATGCGCTCAATTTCTTTTTGCATCTTTTTTGCCTGACTCATGAGAGTATTCATATCAAAACCGCCAAAACCTTTTGCCATAAAATCACCTCTTTGCTATTATTTCTGCATCAAATAAATCAATTACAAATTTTTCCAATCTATCTGCCTCATTTGTGTTATCTTGCAAAGAAACATTATTAGTTTCAATAGTATTTATATTATCCAATTTACCTTGAGTAATTTCTTCAACACTTTGAATGTGGGTTTGTATTTTTTTATCTAGATCTAAGCTGTATGTTAGTTTTATTATTTCTTCAATTTTTGTAAGGTTTTTTAAGCTTAGTGCTTTTTGAGTTGCTACTTTTAGTGTTACAGCATCATCAACTTTATATTTTATTTGTAAAAAAGCATCGTAGAAAATGTTTATAAAAGCCGCTTTTAATTCAAGATCTATACTAAGAGTAAGTAGTTTTTCAAGTAAAAGCTCTACAAATGTTTCTACTTTTAAATTTCTCTCAAAAAGGTAATTTAATTTTTCAAAAGTCAAATCAGCATTAAAGCTTACAAGCGAATCAACAAAATCATCAATCAAACCAAAATCAGCAACTCCAAGCACATCCGATACATCTTTTGCAGTGATATTGTCATTTTTATAAGCTACAACTCTATCTAAATAATTTTCTGCAACTCTAAAAGATCCTTGTGCTATTTGAGAAATTAGTTTTATGCCTTCATCTTGCATGTTTATGTTTTCTGTTTCTAAAATTTTTTTTAACTTTTCATAAATTTTTTGAGGAGAAATTTTGTTTAATTTAAAGATCTGACATCGTGATAGAATTGTTTGTGGAACTTTTTCTATATTTGTAGTTGCAAATATAAATTTAACATAATCTGGTGGCTCTTCAATTGTCTTTAAAAGCGCATTAAAAGCTTCTTCTGTTAACATATGCACTTCATCTATAATAAATATTTTGTATCTTGCGCTAAATGGTACATACTTTATACTTTCAATAATGTTTCTTGCATCATCAATGCGCCTGTTTGAAGCTCCATCAATTTCAATTACATCAACACTTTTACCTTCAGAAATCGCTCTGCAATGCTCACACTTTCCACATGGCTCTACTGTAGGGCCTTTTTCACAGTTTAATGATTTTGCAATAATTCTTGCAAGTGATGTTTTGCCAGTACCCATTGTGCCATAAAATAAAATAGAGTGGTAAAGCCTGTTTTGCTCTATAGCATTTTTTATAGTTTGAGTTACAATATCCTGCCCTATTACTTCATCTAATGTTTGAGGTCTATACTTTCTTGCAAAAACTAAATACATATTATCTTCCCTTAGCGATACCCACCAATAAAGGTTACCTGCTGGGGGCTAATTTGCTACCGTTGCTTCCTTCCGGACCTGGCGGGGTTCACAAACGCCCCTACAAGTATCTTCAAAGGTGGGTATCGCTAAAAGTGGCGCGCCCAAGAGGATTCGAACCTCTGACCTCAAGAACCGCAATCTTGCGCTCTATCCAACTGAGCTATGGGCGCTCAATACCCAACTTTTCATCTTTGATTATATATTTAGTATCTATAAAAATCAAGTTTAACGGTTCCAAATAGAAATGCTCTATATTGTAAAACTATTACTTTTTTTATATAATCAAGCTTTGTTGGAGGTGGATTTGAGCATTAGAAATATTTTAGGCAAAAGATTTTTAATACTTGATGGTGCAATGGGGACTTTGCTTCAAACATACAATTTAAAAGAATCTGACTGGGATTTTAAAGTTGGTTGCAATGAAATTTTAAATATTACAAGACCTGATATTATAAAAGGTATTCATTTAGACTATCTTAAAGCAGGTGCTGATATCACAAAAACAAACAGTTTTGGCGCACTTCCATGGGTACTTGAAGAGTACAATTTGCAAGACAAAACCTACGAAATAGCAAAAATGGCAGCAAAAAACGCTAAATCTGCCAAAGATGAAATTGAATCAGTTCATAAATGCCAAAAATATGTTGCAGGCTCACTTGGCCCTGGAACAAAACTTGCTTCGCTTAATCAAATTGATTTCGATACGATGTATGATGGCTATTTTTTGGCTGCATGTGGTTTGATAGATGGGGGCGTTGATTTAATTTTACTTGAAACATTCCAGGACCCTCTGCAAATTAAAGCTGCGCTAAATGGTTGTTTCGATGCAATAAAATACAAGCAAAAAGATATACCTATAATGATTTCAGCTACTATTGAATTAAATGGTTCTATGCTTATTGGTACCGATGTTGCTACACTTGCTGCAATACTAGAACCGTTTGATATACTAACCCTTGGTCTAAATTGTGGAAGTGGACCAATCCAGGTTGAAACACATTTAAGAAAACTATCTCAAAATTGGGGTGGCTATATTTCTATTCACTCAAATGCAGGATTGCCAGAAAATATTGCAGGTAAAGTATGCTACCCAATGGATCCGGAAAGTTTTGCAAAAGCTGAAGCTAAATTTTGTGATATTGATGGTGTAAGTATAATTGGCGGCTGTTGTGGCACAACACCAAATCATATAAAAGCGCTTCAAGAAAAAATTAAAGACTTAAAACCCAAACCTCCAAAAGGGGTTTCACCAAAAGCATTAGCAAGTTTATACCAGTATGAGCCACTTTTTCAGGAACCACCACCTTTTTTAATTGGAGAGCGTACCAATGCCACAGGTTCAAAGCAATTCAGAGACTTATTGTTAAAAGAAGATTATGATTCAATTTTATCCATAGCACAAGAACAAGCTTTAAGCGGTGCTAAAGCTTTGGATGTATCTGTAAATTTTGCTGGCCGTAATGAAGAAAAAGATATGATAGAGCTAATAAGCCGCTTTAACCAAAAAATCTCAATCCCTCTAATGATAGACTCCACTCAACCAAATACAATTTTAAAAGCTCTAAAGCTTATTGGTGGAAGGCCAATTATTAATTCTGCAAACTTAGAAGATGGTACAGAAAAATTTGACAAAATTTGCGAGCTTGCAAAGAAATTTGGAAGCGCACTTGTTTTGCTAGCTATTGATGAAAAAGGTATGGCAAAAACAAAAGAAAGAAAGCTTGAAGTAGCATACAGGATGCTTGATAGAGCACTAAAAAATGGCTTAAGAAAGAGCGATTTGGTATTTGACCTTTTGACTTTTACAGTAGCATCAGCAGAAGAAGAATACAGAAGCGCCGCAAAAGACACAATTGATGCAATAAGCGAGCTAAGAAACACCCATAAAGAAGTAGGAGCCATTTTGGGAATATCAAATGTATCTTTTGGCTTAAATGCCCAGGCGCGAAAATACTTAAATTCTGTATTCTTGTATCATGCAGTTAAAAACGGCTTATCAATGGCTATTGTTAACCCAAAATCCCTAATCCCGTATCCATTAATAAATCCAGAAGACAGGCAAATATGTGAAAGATTAATCTTTAACGATTGGCAAGAAGGTGACCCATTAATTAAATTTATTGAACATTTTTCTAATGATAAAAAAATTGAAGAAAAAGAAACTTTAGAAAACCTGCCACTTGATGAAAAAATAAAAAAGCTTCTAATTAGCGCCCAAACAAATGAGCTCATAAAGACTGCAGATAAAGCTTTAAAGGTTATGTCTGCAGATAAAATTATTGACTTACTGGTACAAGCTATGAAAACGGTTGGAGAATTATTTGGCGAAGGTAAAATGCAATTGCCGTTTGTATTAGCAAGTGCTGAAAGTATGAAAAGATGTGTCGATTATTTAAACCAATTTATGGACAAAAAACAAAAAGACAAACAACTTACAATTGTTTTGGGCACTGTAAAAGGCGATGTACACGATGTAGGTAAAAATTTAGTTGATATAATTTTAACAAATAACGGCTACAAAGTAATAAACCTAGGAACACGCGTGGAGGCTAAAAGCTTTCTTGAAGCAGCAAAAAAATACAATGCTGACTGTATTGGTATGAGTGGACTTTTAGTAAAATCAACAATAGAAATGAAAGCCAATATAGAAGAGTTTGAAAAAAACAACTTAAAAATACCAGTTTTACTTGGTGGAGCTGCGTTAAATAGTAAATTTGTTGAAGATTACTGCAAACCAATTTATAGTGGCAAAGTATTTTACTGCAAAGATGCCTTTGATGGTTTAAAAGCATTGTCAATTATAGAAAACAAAAAATTAATAGGTGAAAATAAAAAGAAAAAAATTGTATCAGATAAACTAATTATTAAAGAAATACCACAAAAAGAAATTATTTTGCCTCCAGTTGAAGATGTACCAAAAGCACCATTTTATGGTAGGAAAGTATTTGTTTCAAAAAATCAATCAAATTATGCTTATATTCAAAACCTTGCATTTAATTGGATAAATAAAAAAGCATTGTTTATACGTGCCTGGGGTTACAAAAAAGCAAACATGTCACAAGAAGCGTATAATAGGTTAATAAAAGAAGAAATCATGGTAAACTTCGAGAATTTAAAACAATTACTAATAGAACAAAACATTTTTGAACCATTTATTATTTATGGATACTTTGCATGTAGGTCTGATTCTATCTTTAGGTTAAAAAATAATTATACCAAAAAAGCTTCGCTATATATTTTTGATGAACAAACAAGTAAATTTACACAAAACTTATCGTTTGAAGAAGCAAAAAAACTTGCCAAACTTGTAATAGATTTTAATAGGGTTGATCATAAGCCATACCTTTGTTTAGCAGATTACTTCAGAAGCGATATAAACGATATTGTAGCTTTTTCTTTGGTATCTGCTGGTGAAAAATTTTCTGAGTTTGAAAAATCTTTATTTAAAAACGGTGAATATAAAAAGTATCATTTAGTACATGGGTTAGGCATAGAATTAACAGAAAGTTTAGCAGAAATTATACACAAACACATAAGAATAGAGCTGAATATTGCAAAAAATGAATCAAAAAATTTAGAAGATGTAAACTTTTCGATGAAGTCTTATCAAGGCGCAAGGTATTCACCAGGTTATCCATCATGTCCCGATCTTAGTCTAAATGACGCAATATTTAGTTTACTTAAACCCGAAGAATATAACATTAAACTAACAGAAAATCACTTGATTGTCCCAGAACAATCAACTGTAGCTATAATAGTGCACCACAGCAAAGCAATTTATTTTTAATAGGCAAGAGGCATAAACCTCTTGCCCTTTATAGATAAGGAGGGATAGACTAAATCGAAAAGTGATATTTATCTTTTAGTGTTTTGTATATTGTTTCACCAATGTAGCCAGGATTTTCTATGATATGAACACCTGCTTCTTTTAAAGCATTGTACTTTGATTCAACAGTGCCTTTCTTTCCCATTATAATTGCACCTGCATGTCCCATTCTTCTGCCTTTTGGAGCGCTTGCGCCTGCAACAAAAGCAAATACAGGTTTTGTAACATGAGCTTTGATGTATTCTGCAGCTTTTTCTTCTGCATCACCACCTATCTCACCTACTATCATTATGGCTTCTGTTTCAGGATCTTGTTCAAATCTTTCAAGCCAGAAGATATAGTCTGTGCCTACTATAGGGTCACCTCCTATACCAAGGCATGTAGATTGGCCAAGACCTACTTTTGATATTTGATCTGCTGTCTCATATAGCAGTGTACCGCTTCTTGAGATTATACCTATTGAGCCTCTTTTAAAGATATGACCTGGCATTATACCTATTTTTGAAGCATCCGGTGTTATAATACCTGGACAGTTTGGACCTATAAGTATTATGCCTTCTTTTTCAATTACCCTTTTTACCTTTACCATATCAAGCACAGGTATACCTTCTGTTATACATACAATAATCTTTATACCACTGCCTACTGCTTCTAGTATTGCATCTGCTGCAAATGGAGGTGGAACAAATATGAGGCTTACGTTTGGGTTTGTTTTTTGAACAGCTTCTTCTACAGTGTTAAATACAGGTATACCATCCACATCACTGCCGCCTTTGCCTGGTGTTACACCACCTACTACCTTTGTCCCGTAATCCCTGCAGGCTAGGGCATGGTATCTACCTTCTTTGCCTGTAATGCCTTGTACTATTACCCTGCTTGTTTTATATACAGCTATAGCCATATTTATTTCTCCTTCTTATTGGTTTCTTTTGTTGTTTGGTTTTCTTCTTTTTTTGGTTTTGTTATTTGAGTTATCATATGAGCAGCTTCTTTTATGTCCTGGGCTACAGAAAATGCAAGGCCACTGTTTTTTAGCATTTCCATACCTTCTTCTTTATTCATACCGGTAAGCCTTACTACTATTGGGACTTTTACTTCTACTGTCTTTAGGGCTTGCAATATGCCATTTGCCACTTTATCGCATCGCACAATACCGCCAAATATATTTATGAATATAGCTTTTACTTTTGGGTCTCTGGTTATTATCTCAAAGCCTTTTGCTATGGTATCTGGTGTAGCTTCACCACCTACATCAAGAAAGTTTGCCGGGTTTCCACCTGCAAATTTGATAACATCCATTGTAGCCATAGCAAGACCTGCACCGTTTACCATACAGCCTATATCACCATCAAGCTTGATAAAGTTTAAACCAGCAAAACGTGCTTCAAGCTCATCTGGGTCATATTCAGTTAAATCTCTCATCTTTGCTATTTCTTTTCTTCTAAAGATTGCATTGTCATCTATTTCTATCTTTGCATCAAGGGCTACCAAGTGGTTTGTATCTGTTACTACAAGCGGGTTCATCTCTAAAAGCGAGCAGTCTTTATCCATAAACAGTTTGTACAGGTTACTTACGATTCTTGATATTTCTTTTTCCTGTTCAACAAGGTCAAGATCGTACTTTAATCTTCTTATCTGGTATGGCAAAAAGCCTACCGCTGGATCTATCGGTATTTTTATGATGTCTTCCGGGTAGAGCTCACTTACCTCTTCTATACTCATACCACCCCTTTTTGAAGCAATAACCACTGGTTTTCCTATGGTTCTATCTATAGTAATAGAAAAGTAGAGTTCCCTTTTAATGCTTGATACTTTCTCTACAAGTAGTTTTCTAACCTTTACACCCTGAGGTCCAGTCTGTGCTGTTACAAGCGTTTTGCCAAATAATTCCTGAGCAATGTCTCTGGCTTCATCTGCAGTTTTAGCAATCTTTACACCACCTGCTTTGCCCCTGCCACCGGTTAGAACCTGTGCTTTTAATACAACAGGAAAACCCAGCTCCATTGCAACCATCCATGCATCGTAGGGAAAATATGCTACCCTGCCTTCTGGTATTGGTACTTCGTATTGACTCATAAGCTCTTTTGCCTGGTACTCGTGAAGCTTCATTTAAACCTCCAAAAAAA
>NZ_FMYU01000006.1:26707-144600 GCF_900101285.1 Desulfurella multipotens | reverse complement strand
AGCGAGGAAGAAAGGCTAAAGGAAATCTTCCAACGCATTCATTTTAACTTCGACAAGTATAATTTAACTCACATTGACAAATGGGGTATTAATCAGGATGTTCCAAAAGTACTAGATGGTATAGCAGATTATATGGCAAAACATCCAAACATCAAAATTAAGATTGAAGGAAACTGCGATGAGCGTGGAACGGAAGCCTATAACCTAGCTTTAGGCCAAAAAAGGGCTGATGCAGCAAAGAACTACCTTGTAATGCATGGTATATCACCAGATAGGATTGAAACATTGAGCAATGGTAAACTAAAGCCAGTTGATCCTGCTCATAATGAATATGCCTGGGCAAAAAATAGAAATGATCAGTTTGTGATTTTATCTAAGTAATTAAGGGTACTACTATGAAAAAGGCCTTGATAGCACTTATAATTTTGGTTAGCTTAGTAAGCAGCGCTTTTGCCCAAGAAAATCCATATAGTTCTTTATTAGATCAGATTTCAAAAAATTCTGCCGATATTAAGACGCTTCAATCAAATCAAGCAAATCTTTATCTCAAAATTGAAGATTTGCTTGTTAAATATGGTGAATTAAAAGGCAGAATTGATGATCTTGCAAGAAAAATTGAAAGTATTCAAGCTAACAGCGGTGCTTCGCCTGAAATTAAAGAGCAACTAAATAAACTTCAAGCTGAAGTAAACGCATTAAAGCAGCAGATTTCTGCTCAACCTATGCAAACTTCACAAACAAGTGCAACTCAATCGCCAACTATTTCACCAGAAGATGCTGAATTTAAAAAAGCTAAGGCGCTATTTGATGCTAAAGAATACAATCAAGCTATCAAGGCCTTTACTAATTTTCAAAAAACTTATAAAAATTCTAAATATAATGACCAGGTTTTATACTATATAGCTGACAGCTATTATAATTTAAAAATTTATGATAAAGCAATTATTAATTTTGATCAGATAGTCAATACTTATCCTAAAAGTAAATTTGCAAGTATGGCTATGTTGAAAGAAGGATTATCGTTTATTAATCTTGGAGACAAAATTGACGGGCGTTTTCTTTTGGAAAAAGTTATAAAAACGTATCCTAATTCACCAGAAGCCAAGCAAGCCAAGGTTTATTTAGAAAAGACTAAATGATAGAAACAATTAATTCGCCAAGTGACTTAAAAAAGCTAAAGCTTAAAGATTTAAGTAATTTAGCAAACGAAATCAGACAACTTATAATAGAAACAGTATCAAAAAATGGGGGTCACCTTGCTTCTTCATTAGGTGCTGTAGAGTTAACTTTGGCTTTGCACTATGTATTTAATACACCAAAAGATAAAATTGTTTGGGATGTTGGACATCAAACGTATGCACACAAAATTATTACTGGCAGAAGAGATCAATTTAAAACCTTAAGAACTTACGGCGGAATAAGTGGATTTCCAAAAATAACAGAAAGTGAGTATGATACTTTTAATGTAGGACACGCCAGCACAGCAATATCAGCTGCTTTGGGTATGACTACTGCCAAAGATCTTCTAAACACTAAAGAAAAAATTATAGCTGTAATTGGTGATGGAGCGCTCACTAGTGGCATCACTTTTGAAGCATTAAATAATTCAGGTGAACTTGATAAAGATCTAATAGTTGTTTTAAATGACAATAAAATGTCTATATCGAAGTCTTTAGGAGCTATATCCACATATTTAACAAAAAGACTAACAGGTCCTACGTATAACACACTAAGAAAAGAAATTGAAAAAGCCATAAAAGGTTTTCCTGTACTAAACGAACCTGCTTTAAAACTTGCAAAAAAAATAGAAGAATCTTTTAAATTTTTTTCTCCGGGTTTACTTTTTGAAGAATTTGGTTTTAAATATTTTGGTCCTGTTGATGGAGAAAATATTGAAGACTTAGTTACCATATTTGAGAATGTTAAAAATTTAAGAGGTCCTATTTTTGTTCATATTCTCACAAAAAAAGGCAAAGGTTATAAATATGCTGAAGAAAATCCTTCGAAATTCCATGGCATAGGACCATTTGATATTTCAACAGGTCAAATTTTGGAAAAAAGTGCGACTCAAAGTTATTCTTCAGTATTTGGAGAAAGTGTAATAAATATAATGCAGGATAATCCAAAAGTTGTTGCTATTAGTGCAGCCATGCTTATAGGTACTGGTCTTGAAAAAGCTAAAAATATTTTTCCAGATAGGGTTTTTGATGTAGGCATTGCAGAGCAGCATGCGGTGACATTTGCGGGTGGGCTTGCTATCTCTGGCATGAAACCAATTGTTGCAATTTACTCAACATTTTTACAACGATCATACGATCAAATCATACATGATATAGCACTTCAAAAATTAAATGTAGTATTTGCTATTGATAGAGCTGGTATTGTTGGAGATGATGGTGAAACTCATCAGGGTATTTTTGATGTGTCTTATTTAAATTTAGTTCCAAATATGATCATAACTGCGCCAAAAGATGCAACTGAGCTTGATGCTCTATTAAAGTTTGCTATTAATGGTAATTTTGGTCCTTTTGCAATAAGGTACCCTAGAGGAGAATCTGTTAATTTTGGGGATGAATTTATAGATACAATAGAGTTTGGTAAATGGCAGGTTTTGAATGCATCCGATGCAAATGATATTTGTATAATTGCATATGGCAACTGTATAAAATATGCTATGCAGGCCCTAGAAGAATTAAAAAGTAATGGTATAAATCCCCATATTATAAATGCTCGTTTTATAAAGCCGTTTGATACAAAAATGTTTTCTGATATTTTGAATACTTTTAATAATATTATTATAATGGAAGAAAATACCTACATTGGTTCACTTGGCCAAACTTTAATTTATCATGCTTATTTAAATAGTAATGGTAAGTATCCAAAAATTAAACACATAGCTTTACCTGATGCATTTATTGAACAGGGTGATAGTGAATTCTTAAGACACAAGTATTTTTTATCTAAAGACAATCTTATAGAGACAATTTATAATCTTCTAAAAAAATAGGCGAATTCACCGTTATATAAGTTTTAGCAAATTTTTTTGCTTCAATTATGCAAACTTTTGATATTGTTTTTTTTGTTCCATATATTGGCTGAATTGTTTTTATACCAAATTTTTTATTTGATAGTTCAGTAAATAACTCAAATAATCTTGTTGGGTGAAATGAAAGTCGAAATAGGCCATTTTTTTTAATTTTAGGCGTTATTTTTTCTAGCATCTGTGAAAGAGGTAGTGTTTCAAATTTTTGCATTTCAAATTTTTTTGATATGCGAAAACTAGATTTTGTATAATAGGGTGGGTTGCTTAATACTAATTCTAAAGTATTATCTGGCAACTTTTCAATACCATCTATAATCTCAATGTTTTTAGCATTATTTATACACATATTTTTTTGTATTATTTTAATATAATCAACGTTTGTTTCAACTGCAAATATTTTTTCTAAATGAAACTTTTTTGATAGTAAAATTGCAATAATTCCACAACCACTGCCAAAATCGGCTGCGAATTTGATATGTTTTGGTAAATCTATATCGGTTAGAATAAATGGTTCGAAACTGAAACGATAGCCAAATTTTGGTTGATAAAGCTGAATAAACTTAAAATCGCAAAGTTCAAGCTCCATAATAACTAAGTTTTTTTTCCCATTCCCACGCTGTTTGTATAATATATTCTAAATTATTATATTTAGGCTCCCATTTAAGTAATTCTTTAATTTTATCATTTGAAGCTACAAGATAGGCTGGATCACCTTGTCGTCTTTTTGCTTCAACAACCTTAAAATCAATTTTTGTTACTTCTTTGACCTTATTAATTACTTCTTTTACAGAATAGCCATTTGAGTAGCCCACATTGAACGCTTCATTTTTTGTATTGTTGAACAGTGCTTTAAGTGAAAGCAGGTGTGCAAAAGCCAGATCATCAACGTGTATATAATCTCTTATACAGGTACCATCTGGTGTAGGATAATCTGTTCCGTATATTTCTAATTTTTCAAATTTACCTTTGGCAGTTTTTAGTGCTCGTGTTATCAAGTGCGTAGCAAATTTGTATGCCTGTCCAATTTGTGCATCTTTGTCAGCGCCAGCAGCATTAAAATACCTTAGCGCAATGTACTCAATTTGATTTGCGAAAGCCATATCGGATAATATTTTTTCTATCATTAATTTTGTTTGACCGTATGGGTTAATAGGCAAAGTCTGGCATGTTTCTTTTACGGGATTGTTGTCTTTTGGTATTCCGTAAACTGCAGCACTTGATGAAAATACAATTTTGTTTACATTGTTTTTTATCATAGCATTTAGCAGGTTGATTGTATTTTTTACATTGTTTGAATAATACAAAAGAGGATTTACAACAGATTCTCCAACCTGTATTGATGCTGCAAAGTGAATGACTGCATCTGGCTTGAAGTAAACAATTGCTTTATTTATAGCTTCAATGTCTGCTAAATCACCTACAAATAATTTTTCGCCCAGTAAAGCCCATTTATGTCCAGTTGATAGATTGTCAAATGTTAGTGTATCTATACCTTCATTTTTTAAAGATTTAATTGTATGTGAACCAATATAACCAGCACCGCCAGTAACTAGAACTTTCATTGTTTTTCCTTTTAGTTGACATAATGTAAATTATACGAAGTTAAATATTTTTCTAAATCTGATTCAACCAATAGCTGGTTTTAAAAAGCCTAAATCTTCCAATACTTGCACTTCTTGCTTTGGAGAACCAATTATTACATAAGATTTTTTATCTTTTAATAAACTTGAAACAAGTTTATAATTTAAATTGTGACCTGATTTATATGCAATATAATGAGCTTTTAAATCATAATTTAAAATTGATAAGTCTCCAATCGCATCAAGTATTTTATGTCTTACAAATTCATTTTCATACCTAAGGGGATCTTCATTAATTACACCGTAATCATCAACCACAACTGCATTGTCAAGGCTTCCGCCAAGTGCTAAATTATTTTGCTGCATATATTCAATGTCTCTTAAAAAACAAAAAGTTCTTGCCTTGCTTATTTCTTTAATAAAACTTTGTTCATTAACTTCAAGTTCATATTTTTGTTTATTAATGAAAGTACCTTCAAATGAAATTGCATAACTTATTTTAAATTTTCTACATGGCACAAGTGCGACAAATTTACCATTTTCTTTAATTTTTACAGGCTTTGTTATTATTAAAACTTTTTTATAATGTTTTTGCTCAACATAGGAAGCATTTTTTAATAAATATACCCATGGAGCACTAGAACCATCCAATATAGGCACTTCTTCATTATCTATTCTTATAATGCAGTTATCTATATTTAATGCATACAAACTTGCAAGCAAATGTTCAACAGTTTTAACATAGACTCCATTTAAACCTATTGTAGTGGATAAAGTTGTATCTACAACATTGTTTTGATTTACCGGTATTAGAACGTTTTTATCTGTTCTATAAAAAACTATGCCTGTATCATCTGGAGCTGGTTCTATTATAACATCAACTTTTTTCCCAGTATGGACGCCTATACCAGAAACTTTCACAATTTCTTTAATTGTTCTTTGTTTTCTCAATTTCGCCTCCTGTAACCATTTTATAAAACTCATCAAAAAGATAATTTGAATCGTGAGGTCCAGCACTGGCTTCTGGGTGGTATTGAACAGCAAATATTGGTAATTTTTTGTGCTTTATGCCTTCTATGCTATTATCGTTTAGATTCTTATGTGTTATTTCAAAATCATTTTTTAATAAACTATCTTCTGTAGCTGCATAATTATGGTTTTGAACAGTTATTTCTATTTTTTCAGTAAGTAAATTTTTAACGGGATGATTTGCTCCATGATGACCAAATTTTAATTTATAAATTTCTGCGTTAAAAATTCTGGCAATTATTTGTAATCCAAAACAAATACCAAATGTTGGATATTCTAAAATTGTTTTTTTTACTTCTGTTAAGTGTTTATCACTAAGACCTCTTGGGTCTCCTGGTCCATTGGATAAAAAAATAGCATCAGGTGATAATTTTTTAATATCTTCGTATGTAGTGTAAGCATTTACAACCATTACTTCAAAACCTGTGCTATATAGGTGTCGTAAAATATTTCTTTTTGTGCCAAAATCGAATACTATAACTCTGGGTCTTTTTTGTATATTTTTTGTTTGCGTTTTGTTTTCAAAATCAAAGTGATATAATGGTTCGTCCCATCTATATGAAGTTGAGCATGTAACATATTGTACTAAATCTTTTCCCACAATTGTGCCTAAATTTTTAGATTTAGCTATAAGTTCATTTTTTGTGAGTTCTTCAGTTGTTATCATGCCCATCATACTACCGTATTCACGTAAAATTTTGGTCAAATACCTTGTATCTATATCCGAAATGCCAACTATTGAGTACATTTTAAGATACTCATCAAGTGTATATTTGCTTCTGAAATTTGAGGCTATTGGAGACAATTCTTTTATAATAAAACCTTCAACTGTTGGTTTTTCACTTTCAAGATCTATATCATTTGTTCCATAATTGCCAATTTGGGGGTATGTCATAAGTACAATTTGACCTTTATATGAAGGATCTGTCAGTATTTCCTGGTAACCGCTCATGCTTGTATTGAATACAATTTCACCTATTGTCGTACCTTGAGCACCAAATGACTTTCCTTCAAATATAGTGCCATTTTCCAAAACTAAATAAGCTTTTGTCATTTTAATAACCTTTTATTTAACTCTTGTTCGTATATCTGATTAAACGTTATATCCCACTCAATGCTTCCAGCCATAATTTTCTTTTTCTTTTTAATTTCTTCCAAAGCAGCTTCGTAAGCTTGAATATTTATTTTAAAATAATCCTCAATAACATTTTCAATCTCTGACAATAGAATATCTCTTGATACTAAAAAGTCAACAACTTTGTTGTTTTCTAGATTTTTTACTATATTTCTAGCTATATTGCGTATTCTATCCTTTGAGTATTTCATAAAACAAATCCTTCTCTTTCTGCAATTTTTCGTTTTATCATTTGAAAAAATTTTGCTTGATCAATATTTTCCTGTTTTATTTGTTCTTTGTAGTTTTCAATGTACAAAAGTGTTTTTTGATCAATTTCTTTTTCTCTTTGAGCATCTTGTTCTAAAGTTTGTTTAACAAAATCTACTATTACCGGCTTATCTTTTTTTAATTGAATAAGGCCTTTTCTAATAAGAGTATTGACAATTTTATCAGCTATAAAATAGATTTCTTTTTCATTTAATGCCATATTTAAACTCTCCCTTCAATTTTATGTTCTTTTCCTTCTAATATTCTTTTTATATTGCTGAAATGTCTAATTATCATTAGACATAATAAAATTAAAAAAGTGATTTTTACTTTAATGCTTGTTTCAAATATTAAAACAAGCAGAACCGTAATGCTAAACGACAATAAAGAAGCAAGGGAGGCGTATTTTGTGATTTTTAAAATAATTAGCCATAGCAGTAAACCAATATAAGCATAGTTAGAGTATATAAGTATGCTACCATATGTTGTAGCTACGCCTTTCCCACCTTTAAATTTTAAGAAAATTGAAAAATCATGACCTAAAACTACAAATACTATTGCAATAGGAATTAAAAATTCTTTTAAATTTTGAGCAAACGGGAGATTTTTGACACATATAACGACAATAAAACCTTTTGCCATATCAAATAGTAGAGTAAGTAAAGCCTCTTTTTTGCCAAGAACTCTATACGCATTTGATGCGCCAATATTACCACTACCAGTGGATTTTAAATCTACACCTTTAGTTTTTCCTATCAAATAACCAGAAGGTATACTCCCAATCAAAAAAGAAAAAAAAGCAATTAAAAATATTAGGCCCAATTTTCTACTCTTCTTTATTTCTTATGTAAGTTGGTATATCAAATTTATCTTCAATTGGCATTTCAGATATTTTCCTTATTTCATTGAAGTAATTTTTATCTATATTTTTATACTTTATATTGGTTTTTTTTATTGAATCTTTATTTTTTTCTTCAAAACCAGTTGCAATAATTGTTACTCTTACTTTATCTTCTAATGCATCATTGACAATAAAACCATATTTAAATATTGCTTGCTCATTCATGGCATTTTGGATTATGCTAGCCGCTTCTTCCAATTCTTGTAATCCAAAATTACTGCTTGCTGTGATATTCATTAAAATACCTTTTGCGCCTTCAATGCTAGTATTTTCAAGCAAAGGGTTTGATATTGCCATTTCTGTAGCTATTTTAATTCTGTTATCGCCAGTTGCTTCGCCTATTCCCATTAGAGCAATACCTTTTTCACTCATTATTGTTTGTGCATCTGCAAAATCAATATTAATAATAAATGAAGCATTATCAGAAGGTTTTTGAACAAGTTCAACTATACTTTGTACTGCTTGTCTTAAAATATCATCAACTTTTTTAAAAGCATCAATAAGTGTTAAGTTTTTATAAAAATCAAACAGTTTTTGATTAGGCACGATAATTATACTATCAACAATTTGTTTAAGCGATTCTAAGCCTTCTTTAGCAATTTTTTCTTTATTTTTTCCTTCATAGCTGAATGGTTTTGTTACAACACCAATTGTTAGTGCCCCTAATTCTTTAGCTACCTTTGCTATTATTGGGCTTGCGCCTGTGCCTGTGCCACCTCCCATTCCTGCTGTTATAAAAACCATATCAGCGCCTTGAAGTGTTTTTTTGATATCTTCAATGCTTTCTTCTGCGGCTTGTTTGCCTTTTTGAGGATCACTGCCTGCACCTAATCCTTTTGTTAAATTAACACCGATTTGTAATTTATTTGGGGCCAAAGATAAATCCAAAGCTTGTTTATCTGTGTTAATTGATATGAATTCTACATGTTTTATTCCATATTTAACCATATTGTTTACTGCGTTAGATCCACCACCGCCTACGCCAACAACCTTTATAATAGCCCCATCACGAAATGTCTCAGTTATTTTTTGCTTTGCTTCACTCATTTAAAACATCTCCTTAATCCATTTCTTCATTTTTGAAATAATTGAAGAAAAAGACGTATCACCACTATTTGGTGTTGCTAACACATCACCTTTTTCTTGTCTATTTTCTACTGCATACATTGTAAGACCAATAGCCGTTGAATACATTGGGTTATCCAATGCATCTTTTATACCACCAATGTTTATAGGATAACCTACCCTAACAGGTAATTTAAATATGTTTTCCGCTAAATCTGTTATATTTTCAAGCATAGCAGTTCCACCAGTTAAAACTACACCAGCACCTAATAGTCCTAAAATATTCATTTTATCAAGTTCTTCTTTCACTAAAGAAAATATTTCTTCTATTCTTGGTTCTATTACTTGAGCTAAATCACTTTTGTAGATTTGTTTAATTTTTGATGAAAAATTTCTTTGAAGTTCGATTGTTTCGTCTTCGTAGTTACCTTCTATCATGGCTGTACCATAGTTGATTTTTAAATTTTCCGCTTCTTTATATGGCAGTCTGAATGCTACGGAAATGTCATTTGTTATATGATCTCCACCAATTGATAAAACAAAAGTATGTCTTAGTGAATTGTTTAAAAATACAGCTACATCAGTAGTGCCACCGCCAATATCAACCAAACAAACTCCAATATCTTTTTCATCTTGTGTTAATACAGCAAGTGATGATGCTATTGGTTGCAAAACAATATCAACTACATTTAAACTACTTTTTTGGCAGCATTTTATAATATTTTGTATATTTGATACGCTACCTGTGACAACATGTACTTTGGCTTCAAGCCTGGTGCAAGACATACCAAGTGGTTCTTTTATTCCAGTTTGTTCGTCAACAATGAATTCTTGAGGTATGACATGTATAATTTCTCTATCTGGAGGAATAATAATAGCTTTAGCGCCATCAATTACCCTTTTTATATCGGATTCTGTAACTTCGTTACCTTTTACAGCTATCACGCCAGTCGAATTATAAGAACGTATGTGGCTGCCAGAAATACCAGCATAAACATTTGTTATTTTAATACCGCTCATTTGCTCAGCTTTGAAGATGGATTTTTTGATTGAATCAACAGCTTGATCTATGTTTATTACAATACCTTTTCTAAGGCCGGAAGATGGGTTTGTTCCAATACCAATTATTTTTAGCTCTGTTGAATCATATTTGCCTACAACTGTGCACACTTTGGTTGTACCTATGTCCAAACCTACTATAATTCTACCGCTATCTTCCACTTTTTGTCTCCTTTGTTTTCCATTTTATAATAATTCTATCTGGATAACATATTGATACATTTTCAATCTTATCAGCGTCAGGCAAAAGTTTTGGCCAAATCGTTTCAAGCCTTTCTACTGATTTATCATAATCACAATTAAACATATTAGCTGTTACCATAATCCCATTTTTCAAATTAACCCCAAACTTATTGTCTTCCATTATAATATAACTAATTTTTTCTAGTTTGTCTAATTTTTTGTATAAATTTACAAGCTCTAATACGACCTTTTTATTGTTAATTTGAGGTGTTAAATTCGCCATTTTAATGTGTAAAATTTTATCGACCTTAATTTTTTTAGGATCAATATTATCAGTTATATATTGACCATCATTAGAGAATAGTAACTGTTTGTTATTTACCTCTAAGATACATAATGGGGTCTTTTCATTAATATCAATATAAAGCGTATCTGGTTTAATAATAGCAATTTTTGCGTTTGCAATAAATGGGTTTTTTGTTAATTTGTTGTAAACATCTAATTTTAAGTGTGAATTTAGTTTTGTATTATTGGTTATCCCTAAACTGTGAATTAGATAGCTTGATTCAAGAATTTTATTTCCTTTTAGATATACGTATCTTAATTTTGATTCTTGAGCATTTTTTAAGATATGCAAAACTTGATATATTCCATAAGAAAAAATAATGAGTATTAATACAAGTAATAAATTCAAAAATATTTTTCTTTTAATTATAGAATAGTTTTTTTTTGGTTTTTTATAAGTTTTAAAATTCTTAAAATCCTTCATATGCAGATTTAAGTATTTTTTCAACAAGCATTTCAAAATTTATATTGACACTTTTTGCTGCTTTTGGTAACAGACTTGTTTGAGTCATACCAGGAATTGTATTTATTTCTAAAACGTATGGTATGTTTTTTTCTATCATCATATCAATTCTTATTGCACCTTTACAATAAAATGCTTTATATATTGTTTTTCCAATTCTATTAATTTCGTCAATAGTTGATTGATTTATTCTTGCGGGTATTATATATTCGGTTGCACCAGATGTGTATTTGTTTTGATAATCATAAAAGCCTTTTTTGGGTGCAATTTCTATTAAAGGTAGGCATTCTGAGTTTATCATGCTAAGTGTTACTTCTATGCCTGTAATTTTTTCTTCAATAATTAATTCTTTAAATTGTTTTATAAGTTCGCTAAATTTTGCTTTGAGTTGAATGTCATCGTAGGCGAATTCAACACCAATTGAAGAGCCTTCATTGTTTGGTTTAATGCATACTGGAAAACTATTTATATTAATTATATCTTTTATATCCTTTGCTAAAAGTGCGGGTTTTGTGGGTATATGATATTCTTTTAAAATAGCTTTTGTAAAAAATTTATTCATACATACTTTACTGGTTAGTGAATTTGAACCAGTATATTTTATATTATGCATTTCAAGTGCTGCTTGAAGAGTACCGTCTTCACCAAATCCACCATGTAAAGCTATAAAAACTACATCAGGTTTTTTCTTTAGTATTGTTTCTATACAATCTTTTTTGTTTTCGCAAATATATTTTTGCGCATCATATTTTAAATTTAAAAGAGCTTGGTGAATCGCGCTTCCGCTTCTTATTGATACTTCTCTTTCTGATGAATCACCTCCACACACAACAAGTATGCTCATAAAATTACAACCTCCTCTTCAAGCTCAACATTGAATTTTTTATAAACATTGTTTTTTATAATATCAATTAAATACAAGACATCATCTGCAGTGGCTTTGTTTAAATTTACTATATAGTTGGCATGTTTTTTGCAAATCATAGCATCACCTATAATTTTACCTTTAAGATAACATTCTTCAATTAATTTACCAGCCACCATGTTTGGTGGATTTTTAAACACGCTTCCAAATGTACGAAGTAATGGAGCTTTTGAAAGTCTTATTTTGGTGTTTTCGTTTAATTTAGTTATGATATCGTGATAATTTGATTTTTTAAGCCTTAGACCTACTTCTAGAATAACATTATCCTTAAAATTTGAATTCCTGTAGGAAAAATAAGCATTATCTTTATGAATAGTATAAATGCCTTTATCATGATTATAACATATGGCATACTCAAAAATATCTGAAATACTTTTTCCAAACGCACCAGCATTCATTCTAACACATCCTCCGATGCTTGCTGGAACTCCGCCTAGAAATTCAAGGCCAGATAAACCATTTTTTATTAAAATTTTATTTATAAGACTGATTTTAGTTGATCCTCCGACAATAACCAAAGAATCTACAATATTTACATATGAAAATGTTTTAGAAAGTTTATATAAATTTTGATGGTTTCTTATTATAATATTGCTTCCTTCGCCGACTAATTTGCCCTGCTCTATTTCATGCAAATCATCCATATTTTCTATGACATTTAGTGTGCATGTTCCATTTTGCTTAAAAGATGTTATAAGATTGGTATTTATTTTAATTTGTTTCATTAGCATTAAGCTGATAAGAAAGTTTAGTAATGTCGCCTGCTCCCATTGTAATTACTAAATCGCCAGATTTTGTTTCTTTAAGTAACATTGGTTTTATTTTTGATATGTCATCAATATAAATACAATTGTTTGAAAATTTATTGATATTTTCTGCAAGTATTTTTGAATTTATTCCCTCAATTGGGGACTCACCTGCCGGATAAATATCAAGCAAAAATACCACATCAGCAAGTTTAAAAGATTTTGCAAACTCATTCATTAGAGATTGTACTCTAGTGTAGCGATGTGGCTGAAAAATTGCAATAACCCGAGATTTAGCAGTTTGTTTAGCTGCTTGAAGCGTAGCTTCTATTTCTCTTGGGTGATGTGCATAATCATCATATACTTCAACGCCATCTTTTAAAAACGATCTGAAACTAAATCTTCTATCCACACCGCTAAAAAACTCAAGTGTTCTTTGTAAATAATGTTTTTCTATGCGCAATATATGTGATAATGCTACGATTGCTAAAGAGTTTGAAATATTATGAATTCCTGGTATATTTAGTGTTATATCAATATTTTCTTGAGGCGTGTGGACAACAAATTGACTTGATTTTCCATTATGCGTTATATTTTCAGCCCAAAAATGAGCGTTTTTATTTTGTATAGAATAAGTAAAACAACGCTCTTTGTTTAATTCCTTAATAATTTTTGATAAATTTTCATCATCTATATTTAGTATTGCATAATTACTTTTTTTAATAAATTCTTTAAACGCTTCTATTTCATTTTCAAAATTTTTGTAAAAATTTAAATGGTCGTTGTCTATGTTTGTTACAATAGCTATTTTTGGGTTTAAAAGCAAAAAACCTCCATCGCTTTCATCTGCTTCGGCAATAAAGTAATTACTGTTTCCACACATTACATTTTGTTTTATTTTTTGGATTTTGCCGCCAATAATAGCTGTAGGGTTTAAAGATGCTTCACATAAAAGTTCTGTGGCAAGCGATGTAGTAGTAGTTTTTCCATGAGATCCTGCAATTGCTATACCAAATTTTTCATTAAAAAGCAAAGCCAGTAATTCATACCTTTTTAAAACTCTTATATTGTTTTTTTTGGCTTGAATAACTTCAGGATTATCCTCTTTTATAGCAGATGATATTACAACAAGCGCTATATCATCAGTTAAATTTTGCGGAAAATGTCCTATATTTACTTTTATACCTAATTCTTTTAATGCTGAGACATTTTTATTTTCGCTTTGGTCTGAGCCTTTTATTTTATAACCTTTTGTATGTAAGTATTGTGCAATAGAACTCATTCCAATGCCACCAATGCCAATAAAATATATAGTTTTTTGTTTAAATTCATCTAAATTAAAACCCTGATAAATATTTTTGCCCCCCTTTCAGTTAAATTTTCTTTATTTTTTGCTGTGTCGTAAAAAATATTGAATTTAGTTTTTTTAATATTTGATATTAGATTTTCATTTTCAAAAATAAACATATTGGCAAAATCAAATTTTTTTAATCTATCTATATCATTTTGTGTTCGTATCTCGTATATTGGCTCAATACCCATAGCAAGGCTTAATAGTGAAATTTTTTCTAATGTTTGATCATCAATTAAACTTGGCTCTATAATAATGCCATCTGCTTGGTAAATCCTTATTAAATAAACCTGATACTCTTCCAAAAAAAAATCTCTTGCTATTACTGGTAAATTAAAATTTTCTTTGGCATAAGAAATATTTTCCAATGAACCATGTAAAAATACATCATCAGAATTGATAATAAGAGCACTTGTGATTTTAGTAATATCGTAAGTCTTATCTTGGTCGAAGTTTTTTATTTCTGCTATTTCACAAAAGTCTTTTGAAAATACCTCTTTTAAATCTATAGGTTCCTTATATAACATATTTAGACCCATTTCTAGTATATGATAAGGTAACTCTTTTTTTTTATCTTCTATAGATTTAAGTTTTAGTGATATTATTTCTTCAGGTTGCATTTTTCCATTTTTTTCTTAGGACAATAAAGAAAATTGTAGATACTAAAATCATAGCTAAACACAACCATTGTCCCATAGTAAAACCCAGAATAAAACCTATTTGAGGGTCTGGTTCTCTTGTAAATTCAACAAAAAATCTAAATATACCATATAACAATACAAATAACCAGAATAAAAAACCTTCTTTTTTAATTAGTTTATCACGCGAAAAATACAAGATCAAAAATAATATTAGACCTTCAAATAAAGCTTCGTAGAGTTGAGATGGTTGCCTTGGAATATAGCCGCCTCTTGGAAAGGCAATTGCCCATGGAAGATTTGATGGCCTACCCCACAATTCGTCGTTTATAAAATTTGCAATTCTTCCAAAGAAAATACCAACAGGAGCAATAACAGCAACTTCATCTGCAAGTTTATAAAACCTTACATTGTATTTTTTGGAGATATACAAACCTACCAAAACAAGACCTATTAAAGCACCGTGGAAACTCATCCCGCCTTGCCATACATAGAATATTCTAAGCGGGTGATTCATATAATAAGCAAAGTTGTAAATGAGCACATAGCCTAGCCTACCACCAATTATTACTCCTATTATGGAATAAAATATCAAATCATCTGCTATCGATTTGTTTTTAAAATAATCAGAAATTTTTATTCTGTGTTTGATATAAAAATATCCTATTAAAAAACCTAATGCATAAGCTATACCGTACCACCTTGCATTAAATGGTCCAATTGTTTTGCCAAAGATATGAAATGGTCCAATTGAAAAAGCTATTGGGTTAATGTTTGGATAAGGTATCATTGTTTCCTCTCATATATTATAGGCAGATTTGTTATGCCTTCTGTTTTTAATTTTTCTGCAATTTTATTTGCCTGTGAAAGACTATGAACTGCTATTATTACTCTTGTGTATGGAGTATTGTTTATTATTGTCTGCTCACTTGAAGCATTATAGCCTTTTTGGATAAGTGAAATAACCAAATTTAATGCTTTCGATCTATCAGGAAATGATGCAACTTGAACGATGTAATTGGCTTGTTCTTTAGGTACCTTTTGCTGACTAGATACTTTTTGTTCATTAACGTTTGTAGTTGAGTTTTTAATTTCATGTATTTTTGGTTTAGCCTGTGTAGCTATTTGTTGCGCAGATTTTTGGATTTCTTGCGTTTTTGAGCTTTTGGTTTCATTTGTTTGATTGGCAAGACTGTTAGCAATTGCATTTATCTCAGATTTCGTGGTATTTGTGCTATTTGTTTGAATAGTTATTTTAGCCTGGTTATTTGTAATTGATTTTGGTTTTTGTGGTTCGGCAGATGAAGTGTTGTTAGCTTGAAGTATCTGTATATTACTTGCAAGTTCTTTGTTTATATTGATATTTCTAAAATAAGCAGATGAAACAAAACCTACACCATAGCCAAAACCAAAAGCAATTATAATTGAGATAATCAATGTCCAAATTCCAAAACTCGTTTTTCTTTGTGAGTTTTGGTTGCTTTGATCAAATTTAAATTTTTCTTGATCCATAATAACCTCACATTTTGTTCTTTGCTTGAATACCAATTAATGATAAACCCAAAGCCAAAACAAAAGCAACGGTTTTAATTAATCCCACCCTTGCACAACTTAAATCTTTATTTTCACCAATAACTTTGTGTTTATTGTAAAATTGATGTAGTTTTTCTGAAATCATAAGCAAAGATTTTGTAATCAGATATGGTTCTAAAGTTTTTGCGCTATCATGCAAATACTCTTTAAACTGAAGTAAAGATTTAATTAGATTAATTTCTTCAGTTTCTTGCAAAAGCTTGATCATACTTTCATCTAATTCGTTATTGCAATTACTTTTTTCTAAAATGCTCATAATTCGAGCATGAGCGTATTGTATGTAGTAAACCGGGTTATCCATAGATTTTTTCTTTAAAAGTGAAATATCTATATCTAAATGTGAATTAATGCTTTTTGATACAAAAATAAATCGAGCAGCATCTGTGCCAATTTCGTTTATGAGTTCTTTTAACTCAATATATGTAGCTTTTCTTGTTGACATAGAAATTTTATTATTTTCTTGGATTAAATTTACGAATTGTACAAGTAACACAATTAATTTTTGACTATCAATGCCTAAAGCTTCCAATGCAGCTTTAAGCCTTGCAACATATCCATGATGATCTGAGCCCCAAATATCTATAACCATATCGAATCCACGCTTTAAAAATTTGTTTTTATGGTATGCAATATCACTTGATAAATAAGTATATTTGCCATCTTGCTTTATAAGGACTCTGTCTTTGTCGTCGTTAAACTGTGTTGTTTTAAGCCATAAAGCACCATCTTTTTCGTAAGTAAAACCTTTAGATTTAAGAAGTTCAATGGTGTGTTCTACTTCGTTGTTTTGGAATAAACTACTTTCGCTAAAGAAAACATCAAATGTTACCTTAAAATTTTCCATATCATGCAGAATATCATTCATAATTGTGTTTTTAGCTTTATCTAAACAGATGTCGATAGCATTATCCATGCTGAGTAAATTATCCTGGTAAGTTTTTATTAAATCACGTGCAATATCTTTTATGTATTCTCCCTGGTAAGCATCTTGTGGAAATTCTATTTTTTGACCAAGCAACTCTTTATATCTTAAGAAAGTTGATAAACCAAGCATGTACATTTGGTAACCAGCATCATTAATATAGTATTCTCTAACTACATTATAGCCCAAAAAATTAAGTATTCTTGCTAAACTATCTCCTATTGCAGCACCTCTGCCATGTCCTATATGAAGTGGTCCTGTTGGATTAGCGCTAACAAACTCTATTTGAATCTTTTTTTCTGGTATGTCTTTCAATTTGAAATATAGCTCTTTTTTTTGCGACAATGTTAAAAATTCTTTAGATATGGTTTCATTGGTTAGGAAAAAGTTAATAAAACCTGGCTTTTCAATTTTGATTTTAAATTTGTTGCTAAATTCAGAATTTTCACAAAAAGCTTTAAAGTCTTGTGCTATATTTATGGGATTCTGTTTAATTTTTTTTGCTAAAACCATTGCAAGGTTTGTTGAGTAATCGCCAAATACTGCTTCTGGAGGATAATCTATACTATAATTTACGTACTCATAAGACTTATTTTCTAAATATTTATCAATGATTGGTTTTATTAAGAATTTCATTTTGTGTTTTCTTTATCTTCGAGTTTTTCTGGCTCTTCTTCCTTAGTATCTTTTATGGAATTTTTAAAATTTTTAATACCTTTTCCTAACCCTGCCCCAATTTCTGGTAATTTTCTTGCGCCAAAAATCAAAGCCACAAGTAATACTACAAGAATAATATGGGTTTCACTAAGCATCTTATACCTCCTTGTTTGTATATATCATAAGTTTTAGAAACTTGCAAATTGTATTTTTAATTAAAATAAATAATTTGACAAACAAAAAGTGTTGCAATTTTAGATTAAATATGATAAAAAATTGAAGCTGTTTTACGGGGTGTAGCGCAGTTTGGTTAGCGCACCTGCCTTGGGAGCAGGGGGTCGGTGGTTCAAATCCACTCACCCCGACCACTATAAGCGCCCGTAGCTCAGCTGGATAGAGCAACGGCCTTCTAAGCCGTGGGCCAGAGGTTCGAATCCTCTCGGGCGCGCCATTTTTTTGTGAGTATTAAATGATTATGTAATAATTGATTCAAGTAATTTCGAAAGTAAATGTTTCTTTTGTTTTTTGCATATGATTTTCTTCCGTAAGGATAGCTTTATTATTATTGTCTATTATTAAGACATACGAGTATTGGGTTCCATAATTTTGAGTTTTGACAAAAATCGAAGAAAGCTCTATTTCAAATGCTTTATCAATACCTGTATTTGGTAAATTATCTTTAAATTTTGTGGTATCATGTAGCATTTCTAATAATGAATCAATTAGTGTATTCTGATTTTTAGTTGATGATATGATATTTTGAAAATTTATTTTTGCTTTTTGAGTTTTGGGCCAATTTGCATCTATAAAACTATTACTTAACGTGTGAATTCCATTTTTTATTTTAAGTAGTTTTTTATTGATATTGGAAAAATAATAAAGCTCATCAATTGTACCAAATACAAAATTAAAAGGGTTAAATTTTTCAGGTTGTATATTTTTTATAAACTTTTTTTCGTCAATATTTTTAGTTAGATAATCCCATACAATTAAACCTCTGGATGGTGCATCTGTTTTTAATAAATAAGGATTTCTATAATTTGTTAAAAATGCTAATTTACCTTTTTTTGTAATTCCAAAAAAGCTCCCAAATGCCTGTAAATCTCTTGGAGCAAGCAATGTATCATGATCAAACTTATACCAACCAAAAGGTAAACTTTTTCTTTCAAAATATTCATCACGATTGGCTGCTAAAATTAATTTGTATTGTTGCAAATGGTTTATAGAAAAGACAACTAAACACATATTTATTATAACTTAAAATCCATTATAAATTTCTCCCCTATAAAGCGGTATATCTATTTGACCTTTTGAGAAGACTATCTGGTATAGCTGAGTATTCCCCCATTTAAATGACGCTTGTGCCCCATTTAGGTATAGCCTCCACATTTTAACAAACTTATCATCAAATAGTTGTTGTACTTTATCAATGTTTTTTTCAAATCGTTCAATCCAGTGATGTATTGTTTTTGCATAATGAGGTCTTAAGTTTTCTATATCAATAATGTAGAATTTTACTTTTCTGATTCTTTTTACAAGTTCTTCTAAAGATGGCAGATAACCACCCGGAAAAATATACTTCAGTGTCCATGGATCTGTTGGAAGCGGTTCATTGTGCCCTATTGTATGTAAAAGACCTATTGAGTATGGCTCAAGAAGAGTATCTATTTTTTTAAAGAATGTGTCTGCATAGTTTTTTCCAACATGCTCGTATGCGCCTATGGAGACAAATTTGTTGAACTTGCCTTTTAAGTTTCTATAGTCTTCGTATATTACTTCAATATTTTTTTCCAAGCCTTCTTCTTTGATTTTGTCTTTTGCAAACTCATACTGGTTTTTGGATATAGTGCAACCCAAACCCTTTATATAATTTCTTTTTGCTGCATATATCAAAAAACCACCAAACCCACAGCCTACATCTAAAACAGTATCATTATCTTTCAGATGAATTTTTCTACATATAAGCTCATACTTGTTGTTTTGAGCATTTTCAATTGTGTCGTCTGGGTTTTTAAAGTAAGCGCATGAGTAAGTATAGCTTTTATCCAAAAACAAACCAAAGAATTCATTGCCTAAATCATAATGGTGTGATATGTTTTTCTTTGAACCTTTTTTGGAATTTATATTTGAAAGCTTGTTTGCAAGGATTTCGAGTTTTGTTTTTACAGGTGCTTTTATGCCTATTTCTCTTATAAAATGTTCAAGGTATAAAACATCCTGTAGGTTGCCTTCTATCTCTAAATTTCCATTTGTGTAATTTTCTCCAAAACCAAGACTCAAATCACTCATTAGCTCTTTTAAAACCAAAGGGCTATTTATCTTTATTGTTATCTTGCCCGGTATTGTTCCAAACTGTTTTGTAGAGCCATCCCAGTAAATAATCTTTGAAGGAATGCTATTGCTTACTTTCTCTAATATACTTTCTATTAGCTTTTGAAAATCAGCTATTGCATCCATATAACCCTCCTTTTGCTAAAATATATCAGCTAAAAGAGTTTTTCTACAATAAACTTTAGTAGTTTTGGTAGAGGTTTTTTACCTCAATAAATAAATTTAATCTACTTATTGTTAATATCAAGTTAGCTTAGAATATGTAATAATTTAAGTTTTTGTATTTTTTATATCGATTATTGATTATTTGTACGTTATATTTTTTATCAAGGGTTTTTTGAAGGTGTATAAACCATGAAATAGTATAAAAATATTTTAATTTATAAAATGCTTAAAGAAATTGTTAAACCTGTACGTTCTTTTCTGATTGTATGAGATATTAAGAATACCCTTGTCAAAAACATATTTAATAAAAGAGAATTTATTTTTTAATAAGTAATTTTATAGATAAAATAAAAAATCAAGTATTATAAAATTTCAATATTTATTTTTTCCATATGGTTTTACATATAATCATTTTGCAAAAATTTTAATATTTTTTTATCCTCTATTAGTTTTTTCTTACATTTCCTATACGTTAATTTAAAATTTGATAAAATTGATTTATGCTAAAAATTTTCATCTATAAAATGTTTAATTTTATCGATTTGTGTACTCCTTTTAAACAATGGTGTATTGTCTTGTTTGTAACACATTAGATTTTCTTCAAATGTTTTTTTATTGTTTATGTAAAAAACACCAAGTGGTATGGGATCGTTTTCAAGTGCTTTTTGGAGTGCGATCATTTTATTTTTGGGATCGTGATTTTGCATTATGTATGTGTGTTCACTATACCATTGATAGGTATTGACTTTATTAAAACTGACACATGGTTGAAACAGTTCAACCACAGCAAAACCTTTATGATTTATTGCTTGGGCAATAATATCTGCTGTGTAATCTTTGTTTCCAACATAAGCTCTTGCTACAAATGAGGCATTTAAAACTATTGCAAGCGCAATTGCATTTAATGGCTCTTCAAATACGCCAAATGGCTGAGTAGTTGTATGCTGACCCATCATTGTTGTAGGTGAGCCCTGCCCTTTTGTTAAACCATAAATTTGGTTATTATGTATGATAACTGTAATATCTGAGTTTCTCCTTATACCATGCAAAAAATGGTTTCCCCCTTCTGAATACATATCGCCATCGCCACCTTCAGCAATTACGACGAGATTTGGGTTTGAAGCTTTAAGTGCCGAGGCAATAGGTATTGCTCTTCCGTGTAGCGAATGAAAACCGTGCGTATTTATATAATGAACTATTTTTGCAGCCTGCCCTATGCCGCTAACTATAGCTATATCTGTTGGCTTTAAATTCAATTTTTTGAAAGCTGAAGCCAGTGCATCTCTTAGTGGAAAATTGCCACAGCCTGGACACCATGATACATCATAAGAATCAGGTCTTTTTGGTTCAAATTCACCAAGCGTGCTCATTTAACCTCCAATGCCATTTCAAGTTTTTCTTTTAATTCTTCAACAAAAAATTGTCTTCCTGTGTACTTATTTATGAGCTTATCTACTTTTATGCCATATTCTTTCCAGATCAGGTTTGCAAATTGACCTGAAAAGTTTTGCTCAACAAAGATTAATTTCTGTGCTTTTTTAAGGTAATTTAAGCCATCATCATTTAAAGGGTACAACTGAGAATAGCATAATAGTCCTGTATCATCTCTTTTTAATAATTCTAAAGCCTCTTTTGTATTTTCATACAATGAGCCATAACAAACAACTAAATTTTTAAATATTTGTGGTCCTATATACATCGGTTTCAATGATTCACTTTTTATACCATCTATTTTTCTCATTCTTTTTTCAAGCATGAGTTTAGACAACGTTTCATCTTCTGTAATATCTCCATACTCATCATGCTCGTTGCCATTTGCTACAATAATTCCATCGCCAAAACCTGGGATGCCTCTTTTTGATATACCGTTTTGAGTTAATTCGTACCTTTTGTAATCTTGAGGTGTTTGAATGATATAGTTTTTGGGTTCCAAAAATTCTAATTGCGTTGAATCAATATTATACATCATGCTCATAAAATATTGGTCAGTCAAAATATAGCTTACACATTGGTATTTATCAGCTATATCAAAAGCTTTTTGCGTTACAAAAAACGCATCTTCTAAATTTCTAGGTGAAAATATAGCTCTTGGAAAATCACCGTGAGAAGAGTACAAAACTAAGTTGAGGTCGCTTTGAGATGTTCTTGTAGGAAGACCGGTTGCAGGCGATGGTCTTTGAGCTAAATGAACCACAAGTGGTGTTTCAGTCATACCAGCAAGACTTACGCCTTCTTCCATAAGAGCATAACCTCCGCCAGATGTTGTAACAAAAGCTCTAACTCCGCCAAACCATGCACCAATTGCAGCGTTAACAGCTGATATTTCATCTTCAAATTGTTCTACTACGATATCAAATTTATCCATTTGATGGGCTAAAAATATTGCAACATCTGTAGATGGTGACATTGGATAAAAAGATAAAAACTTTGCATTTGAAGATAATGCTCCAAGGGATACAGCCTGTGAACCACTTAGTAAAGCATATTTTTTTGGTGTTAGGTAATCAATTTGTGGTTTGATTTTGCTATATGAGCTATCTTTAAATAGATTATAGCCAGCATTGTATGCCTCAATGTTTTTTTGTGCAACATTAGGATCTTTAAAATGTTTTTAATTGCATTATGTGCAATGTCAGCATTAATCTTAAAAATTGATGATATAAACCCAAACGCAACAGTATTGGCAAATATTGCGCTGCCAAGATTTTTAGCTATTTTTAAAAAATCAACTGTAAAAAATTGAGACTTATACTCATCTGTTATAAAATCTTCTTCTGAAAAAATTATTGTATCTTTTGATATTCTATTTTTTGAATGATCAAGTGCATTTTTTGTAAATAAGAATAAAAAATCGGCAAACTGCTTGTAACCTTTATTTTCTTTTGATGAAACCCTTATGGTGGTAGAGTTTACGCCACCTCTTACCCTTGACATATATTCTTTATCGGAAAACACAAAAAAATTTGCTTCTTTAAAGGCTTTTGAGACTAATGCTTCAACCGTTTCAACGCCTTGACCTGCTGCGGCTGTAAGGACAATAGTATAATCCATATTTACTCCTTTCTTAACTGTTCTTCGATATGGCTAAACTCGGCTGATTCAACCCATTCCTGACCTTTCCTTATAAATTCCATTAAGTTTTCAAGGATAATTCTGTGTTTATCTTCTTCTTTTGAAATTAGCTGGAGTATGTTTTTTTCGTTTTCATTATCGGATTCAAGAGATTTTTGTTTGTACAAATCTCTTGAATCTATTTCTATTTTTATTGCTTTACTGTAGACGTCTAATAAATTTTGTTCATCTGAAAAATCACTATTTTGATTTTTTAGTTTTTTAAATAAATTTGGCACATTGTCAAATGTTGAGGTAGGAAGGTATTCATATACACCTTCTTTAAATTTTTCTATAATTTTATAATGTCTTGTCTCATCAACTGCAAGCATTAAAAATAAAGACCTAGTCTCCTCTTTTTTTTGCTTTTAAAGCTTGTTCATTGTAATAGTTTTTGCCATCTTCTTCTAAAGCTAAAGCATAATCAATTGCGTTCATGATTTTCCTCCAAAAACTTGATAATCTCGTTTATATCCGGTAATTCTTTGATTGGGTAAACTTTAGTAAAAATTACATTAAAATTTTCATCAAGCAGCATGTTTACTCTGCCTGAAAAGCCGTATTTTTCAATAAAAACATCGAGTTTTTTTGAAACTTCTCCGTGGGGCCAAAAATCACACAAAAGTGGTGTCTTTTCTATATTTAGGCTTTTGGCCCAGGCTTTTTTAGATGGTACTGTATCTATGCTAAGACCCAGACATACAGTATTTAATTGTTTGAAAATATCAAAATTTTCTTCTAAACTTTGCATTTGTTTTGCACACACATCTGTCCATGCAAGTGGGTGGAACGATAGTAATACTTTTTTGCCCTTATAAGAATTTAAACTGATATCTTTAGAGTTCTGATCTTTTAATGTAAAATCCTCAACTTTAGAACCAATTGCTAAAGCCATAAAACCTCCTTTATTTTTAATTATTCCTGACTCATTGGTATTTTAACCTTTATAATATGCCATATACCAACTGGTGTTTTTAAATTATTGCCAAAGGTATCACCGGGTTTTTTATCGCCTTCAAAGTAGTAAAGTGGTTTATTGTCGTATGAAATTTGTAATTTACCATCAGGTCTTTTAAATACTTTAAAATCTTTAGATTTTAACATTCTTGGTATAAAAAGTTCTTTTTCATAAAAGATAGGCCATTTAGACAAACAAACTTCATTTTTACATTTTATGTTGTTGTCAGTTTCATTTTCTAAATAATATAGAGTCATACCGGTTGGACCTACTAAATATGTGCCAATTTCTGGTTTTTTGGCTATATTTACAGTAAAAGTTGTTACAATTGAACAATCTCCTTCAACTTTTAGTCCAGAAAAATTAGTCGCAAATGCATTATTTAGACCTAAAAATGTAAAAAAACCAATACCTGCTATAAAATACTTGAGTTTCATAAAAAATACCTCCTTAGATTATTTTGAATTTTTTATTTTTATTATGTTTTCTTCTATATCTTTTAGTATCTTTCTTAAAGAAGCTTCGTGTCCTTTTTCCTGTTCAGCAAGAGATAAAAAAAGCTGGATAGATTCTTGAGTTTTGAATTTTTTTGCTGCATTCAAGTAAAAATCTCTTGCACTGATTTCTTTAGGGATTGCTATTAGAATAATTTGTTTCATTTCTTCTAACTCTTTAAGCGTGTAATCCATAAAACATCCTCCTTCTATTAAGTTTAAGCCCAAGTAATCTTTCCGCCTTCATACGCTATAAAAAGCACAATAGGTAAATTTGCAAAAATAAGGACATTATATATGATAAATGCAAGGCTATTTGTGCTTGAAATATCTGGATTTGTAATCCTGATAACTATGCCTGTAATACCTATTAAAACTAATATAATAGAAAATGTTATCTTATTTTTAAAAATTTTTGTTGTTTGCTTATCATAGTTTATCCACCAGCTTAAGAAACCAGCTGATATTGCAGGTATAGCCATAATAGTAGCAACAAAGAAAGCATAAATAGCGCTTAATTCAAAGCTTGAAAGTGAAGTTAAAAGAAAAAGTAACTGCATAAGCGCAGCAAAGAAGAATAAACCCAAAGGATAGTGGATTAGAACTGGGTGCGGATGAAATTTCTGATAAAATTTTATCAGTGTTTCTTTTGAAGTTTGTGTTTTTGATTCATCAATTTCAAGCGTATCTACTACTTCAAATGATTTTAAAACTTCATCAGTATGTGGAGCTAAAGCCAAAAAATCTGTTAAATCTTCTCCAGCCCTATGACGAGCCATATGAACTCCGTTTTGCCATCTTTTAGAATTTGTTACATCATAAACTTTGCCTTTGTAGGCAATATAAGCTTTTTCTCCATTTTGACCATTATGTTTTGAGAGTTCTTCCAATTTCATTAGTTCCCCCTTGCCTGTGTTTGTTTAAGTAATTTTCTTAAAACAAAACTTAAAATACCGTCATTTTTGTAATATTCAATTTCTTTTTGCGTATCTAATCTGGCAATAACATCAAATTCAATCTTTTGTTTATCAGATTTTATTGCTGTAATATGTAATAATTTATTTGGATTAAGATCTTCGAGTCCTTTTATAAAAAAAATTTCGCTCCCATCAAGGTTTAATGTTGCATAATCTTGATTTTCATTAAATTGCAAAGGTAATATGCCCATATCGATAAGGTTACTTCGGTGAATTCTCTCAAAAGATTTTGCAAGAATTGCTTTAACTCCAAGTAATTTTGGACCCTTTGCAGCCCAATCGCGAGATGATCCGCTTCCATATTCTTTTCCAGCAATAACAATTAAAGGAATTCCTTCTTGTTGATATTTTACCGATGCATCGTATATGAACTCAATGTTTTTTTGATCAAACTTAAGTGTGTAAGCCCCTTCTTTTGGTTTAACCAAAAGATTTTTTAACCTTACATTTCCAAATGTGCCTCTTGTTAATACCTCGTGATTACCCCTCCTTGATCCATATGTATTAAAATCTTTTTCTTCTACACCGTTATGAATTAAATAGTTACCTGCAGGGTAATCTTTTGGTATTTTTCCAGCTGGAGAGATATGATCTGTAGTAATAGAATCTCCAAATAACGCAAGTACTCGTGCGTTATTTATTTCTGAAATCGGGTTAATATCGATTTTAAAATTATCAAAATAAGGGGCTTTTTTTATATAAGTAGAATTATTTTGCCATTTATATAAATCAGTAGCTTCAACTTTTAAATTATCCCAGATTTTATCATTAAAAATCGTGGCATACTTATCTTCAAATAGATCTTTTTTGAGATATTTACTAATATAGTCATTAATTTCATAACTGGAAGGCCACAAATCTTTTAAAAAAACATTATTGCCATTTACATCTTTTCCTAAAGGTTCAGTTGTCATATCAATATCAATATTTCCAGATAAAGCAAAAGCAACAACAAGCATAGGTGAAGCAAGGTAATTTACTTTTACGCTATTATTTATGCGCGCTTCAAAATTTCTGTTGCCTGATAATACGCTTGCCACTATTAAATTTTCTTTTTTAACAACTTCTTCTATTACAGGGTGAAGTGGACCGGAATTTCCAATGCAAGTTGTACATCCATGACCTACAACATGAAACCTCAAAGCTTCTAAATATGGCAAAAGATTTGCTTTCTTTAGATATTCATCAACCACCCAGGATCCAGGAGCCAGTGATGTTTTTATGTATGGTTTAACACTTAATCCTAACTCTACAGCTTTTTTAGCCAAAAGACCCGCTCCAATCATTACATATGGGTTTGATGTATTGGTACAAGAAGTAATGGCTGCTATTGCTATACTACCATCTGAGAGTATAAACTCTTCGTTTTCAAATTCAATTTTAACAAACTTTTTTTTGTTATATACCTTTACTTCACCTAATTTCATATTTTTTAGTAGTTCGTCTATTGAAGTTTCGTTTTTTAAAGTATTTTCTTTACTTTGCATATTTTTATTTAATAATTCATTAAAATTACGCTTTAGATCCTTTTAAAATTATTTTATCCTGCGGTCTAGATGGGCCTGCGAGAGAAGGTTCAATGCTAGATAAATCAAAATCAATGATTTTAGAATATTCTGGTTCATATGAACTATCATAAAATACACCTTGATGTTTTGCATAAGCTTCAATTAAATCAATTAAATGTGACCTGTTTGTTAGCTCCAGGTATTCTAAAGTTTGATTATCTATTGGAAAAAAACCTACCGTGGAGCCATACTCTGGCGACATATTGGATATTGTAGCTCTATCTGGAACGCTCAAATGGTTTAAAGCAGGACCAAAATACTCAACAAAGCTGTCTACCACATTATTCTTTCTGAGCTCGTTTGTTATGCTTAAAGCTAAATCTGTTGGTGTTGAGCCCTCTTTTAGTTTTCCTTTTAATCTAACTCCAATAACATTTGGTATTTTCATGTAGTATGGTTCACCTAAAATTACAGCTTCTGCTTCTATACCTCCAACGCCAAAGCCAAATATACTTAAACCATTTATCATTGTAGTATGTGAATCTGTACCAATTAATGTATCAAAAAAAGCCATTTTTTCATTGTTTATTTTTTTTGTTTTTACAACTTCACCTAAATATTCAAGATTAACCTGGTGCACGATACCAGCATTTGGTGGGAACGCTCTAAAATTTTTTAATGAAAGACTTGCCCATTTAATCAATTCGTAGCGCTCCATGTTTCTTTTGTATTCTTTTGCAAGATTATAATCCATCGCTTTAATTGTTCCATATTGATCTACCTGAATTGAGTGGTCGATAATTAAATCAACCGGTACTGATAAATCAACTTTCTTTGGATCACCGCCAAGAAAAGCATAAGCATCTTTAAGTGTTGCAATATCTACAATAGCCGGTACACCAGTAAAATCTTGCATGACAACTCTTTCTGGGAAAAAAGTTATTGCTTTTGATTTATCTGTTTTATCAAAGTTAATTAGGTTTAAAATGTCGTATTTGTTTATATATACATCATCTTTATGTCTAAGCATATTTTCAAGTAAAATTTTAATGCAAAATGGCATTCGTTCTATTTGTTGGTATGTTTTAGCTATAACTTTTAGACTATGTATAAGGTAATTCTCATTTTTTATTTTTAAAATCGTTTTTGCATCTAAATCAACCATTTTCCCCCAGTTTATTTAATCTTTTAAGCAATAAGTATTTAAGCAGGCAAATTCTTCAAAAGCTTTTCTTGGCGGTCTTTGAAGTTCATCCTGTTTTTGTTTTTCACTTAAAAGTGGGTTTATTTCTTTATTATGTTTGCCAAATATTATTAAAGCAATAATTTGCAAATCTTGTGGACTATTAATTACATTTCTTACTTTTAACGGATCATAACCTGCAATTGGGTGTGCAACATAGCCAAGCTCTTGAGCTTTAAGCATCAAAAAAGCAACGCTCATTCCAGTATCAAACAAAAAATACTTTCTATCGCCCAGGATACAATCATCAGTTTCTTTTGATAATACTGTTATTATCATTGAAGCATTATATGCCCACTCATTGCCTTTAGATAAAGACTGCTTTAAATTGCTCAAATAGGGTTCATCGTAGACAAAGACAAATCTTTGTGGCTGTTTGTTAAAACACGATGGAGCCAAAGAAGCAGCACCAGCCAAATCTTTTATAAGTTCCTGTGTTATTTCTACCTTTAGTAAAGACCTAAATGAACGCCTTTTTTCTATTGCTTCAGCTACATTCATTTTTCCCCCTTTATTCTCTTAATTTTTTAATTTTAGATTTACTATAGTTAGATTTTGTAGCATTATTTTCAAAATTTATAATTTTATCAATTGCTAACAAAAAAAGGCCAAACCTATACTCGCCTACCTTGTTTTTGTCGTAGTTTTGCATAAAAAAAGCATTTTCATCTTCTTCTTCGAAAATCTTCATTTGATGAAATATTTCTATTTGAGCTTTTAATGGCAAATTGCAGAAATAATCCAATTTCTCTTTAAATTGATTGTTTGGTATTTTAGTTATTTGTTCTATAAATCCGATATCAAAATTTAGTTTCATTTTTAAATTTGTAAAAATAACAACCCAGCATACTTTTTTTAACAAATACAACAATTCTGTTTTTTGCTTTCAGAGATTCTAAAAGTAAAATAATTCTCTTTTAAATATTGTCAATGATTGTTTATAATTTTATTTAGCTATTTAATTACTTTAACTAAATTTGAGTAGATTTCAAAATATTCTTGTGTTATTTTTTGCCATGAATAATTTTTTCTTATAAATTCATCGGCTTTAAAGTGATTTCTTTCGTCTATTAAGGATTGTTTTATAGTTTTATAAATTGATTGCAAATCGTTGCTATTGCAAAAATATGCATAATTTTTAAAATACTCAAGTGTACTATCGCACATTCCTATAACTAGATTTGCACCAAACAAACCAGCTTCTAAGCTTGCAAGTCCAGGTGTTTCAAGCCAGCTTACAAGTGCGTGTGTATGTGCAGCCTTGTAAGCGCCAGAAATTTCTCTTTGATCAAGTGTTGCATTTATGTGTATTACTTTGTCTGGTTTTATGTATTCAAGACATTTTTTGTAGTACTCTTTGTGTGTTGGATAAACTTTTCCAATTAAAACTATTTTGATATTCCAATCATCAGCCGTAGCTTTAAGAAGATTTAGTATGTTTTTTCTTTCATCAATACGAGCCACGCACAAAACAAACTTCTCAAAATTGATTTTGTATTTTTGTTTAAACTCTGATGCACTCATTGAATCAGATAAAAGATTTTCATCAACGCCATTTTTTATGACTTTAATTTTGGATTCATCTGCAACGAAGTTTTTGAGATAGTTTTTTTCTGCAATTGAATTTGGCAATATAAAATCACATGCATTTAGTGTTTTTTTAAATAATTTATCAAAGTTGTGTATGTTTTCTTTTAAAAATGTTTTATAAGATAGACCCTTTGTTACTCTTTTAATATCTTTTGCTAAGTTGAAAATGTTTTTTGGCAGTATTTTTTTTATTAGTTTGTAGTAGATTGACCTGCCCCTTTTTTCAAGCTCTGAAAAGTCCGCGTAAATGGGTGATATTACAATTTTCTTATTGTGTTTTTTGGCTAGTTTTACAAAAAAAGCAGTTTCGCTTAAGCGCTGTATATTAAATATATGGACAATATCGAATTTGTCTATGATTTTTTCTATAATGTTTGGGTCCGTTTGTATTGAGCTTTCAATTTCATCTTTTAAGTTATTTATTATAGCAAGCATTTGTATAGTATCGCCACCTAAATTTTCTAAATAATCTTTTCTGTTTATAAATAAAATCTTTAGTTTTTGGCTATCTTTTGTAAAAATTTGATTATTCTGCAACTTGAACACCCACTGCGATTGAATTTTTGGGCAAATTTGCCAATCTCGTCCTTTTTGTAATTTTCAAATATGTTTGTTAGAGACTCTTTTATTTCGTTCAAACTGTAGCATTTATAAAAAGGTAGATTTTCTATGTCTAAATAAAAACCGTTCCTTAGATCTTTGTATTCTTCGATGTCGTATAAAAACAAAACAATTGGTCTTTCTAAAATTGAGTAATCAAAAAAAACAGAAGAATAATCGCTTACCAAAATATCGCTTGCAATTAAGAGCTCTTGGATATCTATATCTGGCTGTTTAAAATAAGCTATATCTTTATCCAACGGGTGAAGTTTAACAATCAGTTCAATCTCTTGTGAAGTAAATATGTTTTGAAGCTCTCTTATTAAATTTACCCTGCATGTGTGCTTATCTCTAAATGTTGGTGCATAAAGGGCAATTTTTTTTGCGCTAATACCTAGCTTTTTCTTTACAGACTCTTTTATATTCAAAGCTAATAATGGGTCTTGTTTACAATAAAAAAGCAAGTCATTTCTGGGCTGACCTGTTGGTAAAATCTTTTTTGTAGGTAAACCAAAAGAGCTTTTGAATGCATTTATAGTATAGCTTGAAGCAACGCATAGATAATCAATATATTTGTGCTCAAAAAGCCCTAATTTCTTTTTTAAGTAAAATTTTTTTGCGTCGATAAATGTATCAAAGCCCATTTTTTTTAAAGGTGTACCATGCCATAAATTAACCACGAGGGTTTTTTTATTTTTTACATAATACACATCTTGAAAGTTATGTGTGGTTATAAAAAATTTTGCTTTTATTGCTTTAAAAAACATTCCAAAGCCAATTTTAATTACAGGCAGGTTTTGTTTTTTTAACAAATTATAGGTATTTATATCGTGGGCAACATAAAAAGCTTTAAAGCCCTTATTTTTAAGCATAGCTAAATACAGATACTTTGTATTGTCTGTAAATGCTCCATTTAGAGAAGAAAATAGCACAAGACTTCTATCTATTTTTACAAATGGACTAAAAAGTGCCTTTGCAATGTTTAAAAAAAGAATAATTGAGTATTTTTTAAGCTTCCTTATCACTAAAAAGCGCCTTTGCTAAATTTAAATCTTCTAAAAAATCAATTTCTATACAACGCTTTTTGCCTATATCAAGAGCAGAAATTTTTACATCTTTTTGTATTAGTTTGTTTATTCCTTCTTCAAAATAGTCTTTATTTGTGCACTCTTTTAAGCAATTTTTAAATAATTCCAGATGTTGAGCCTTGATAAAATTGATACCAAGTGCTTCACCTTTTGCATTTTCTAAATTCTTTGACACTTGCGCGATGTAGCCATTGCTATCTAGAATGTACTTTACCTCTTCTTGTGCTACAGCTGATACATTTGTTGCCATGCAGTTAGCATCAAGATTTAAAATATCTGAAATAATTTCATCATCGAAAACAATATCAGCATTAAGCCACAACACATCTTCGTTTTTAATTTTATTTAAGGCAAGTAAAAGACTTTTGGCAGTATTGGTTGAGTGAAAATTGTTGTTGTATACAAATAAAAGTTCGGGAAAAGCTTCCATAATCATTTCTTTTTTAAAACCTATAACAATTAAAATATCATTTATATCAATATATTTTGTAATATTTTCTATTTGTTTTTCAAGAATTGTTTTGTTATGTATCTTTGTAAGTGTTTTTGGTATTGAATTTTCAAGTCTCATACCAAATCCAGCAGCTAATATTACAACTTTCATTTTAGCTCCTTTAATATATTGATTATTCTTTGGGATGTTTTTCCATCGCCATAAGGGTTTACACGGTTAGACATCGATTTGTAAAAATCTAAATCTGTAAGCAATAGTTTTGCCTCATTGTATATTTTTTGGGTATTTGTCCCAACAAGTTTTGCTATATTAGCCACAATACCTTCCTGCCTTTCTGTGGTATTTCTAATGACCAAAACTGGGATGCCAAATGCTGGAGCCTCTTCTTGTACACCACCAGAATCGGTTATAACAAGGTAGGATTTGCTTAATATATAAACAAATTCAGGGTAAGTCAGTGGCTTTGTAAGTTTGATATTTTTAAAACCAGTTAACATTTCAAATGCTAAATTTTTAACATTGGGGTTTAAATGGACAGGATAGACTATTTCAACATCATCAAACTCCTGTGCTATTTGTTTTATGGCTTCAAATATTGATCTCATGGGTTTGCCAAAGCTTTCTCTTCTGTGAGATGTAAATAAAATAATGCGTTTTGTAAAATCAATGTCTTTGAAAACATCAAAATGAGTGTTTTCTATTTCAAGTTTTTCCAAAATTAAATGCAATGCATCAACAACGCTATTTCCTGTTAAATAAACATTTTTTTTAATCCCTTCATTTTGCAAGTTATCATAAGCAAGTTTTGTTGGTGCAAAATGATAGGTAGCTATTGCAGAAATTAGTTTTCTGTTTGCTTCTTCTGGGTATGGATTAAAAAGATCAAAGCTACGAAGTCCTGCTTCAACATGTGCTATTTTAATTTTAAGATAAAATGCAGATAGGGCCGCAGCAAAAGCCGTTGTTGTATCACCTTGTACAATAACTATGTCTGGTTTTTCTTTTTCATATATGCTTTTTATTTTTATTAATATATTGCTTGTTATATCAAAAAGTGATTGAGAATTTTTCATTATATGCAGGTTGTAATCTATGTTTATATTAAAAAAATCTGTAACCTGGTATAACATTTCTTTATGTTGTTCGCTAACGCATACAACTGTATCAAAATATTTTTTTGATTCTAAAATAATTGGCGCTAATTTGATAGCTTCAGGTCTTGTGCCAAAAACAAACATTGTTTTCATAAAGCTTACTTTTAGCATATATTGTCAAAAAAAACAAGGAATTGAAGAATTGCTAGTGGAAAAAAAATATGTTAATATGATTTTATAATGAAAGCTAAAGTTTGTGAAATTTTTTACTCTCTACAATTAGAAGGCTCAATGTTGGGCTATCCGGCTGTTTTTGTAAGGTTTAGCGGGTGTAATTTAAATTGTAAATTTTGTGATACTAAGTATGCTTTTAATGATTATGAAATTATGTCTTTGTTGCAAGTAAGCAAAGCAATTTGCAATTATAATTGTAAAAGAATAATTTTTACTGGTGGTGAGCCATTGCTAAATGCTTCTTTTATAAAATGCTTAATTGACGAGCTTGGAAGCAAATATGATTTTTTTTTAGAGACAAATGGCACGATATGGGTGGATTTTGCAAGCAAGTTTAAACACATTGTAGTTAGCCCAAAATTTGACAATTTAAATTTTGATGTATTAAAAAAATATAGCTTGCAAAACAATGTAGAGTTTAAAGTTTTAGTTGAAAACCCTGATTCTCTAAAACAAATTGAAGATTTTCTTAAAAGTTTAAATATAAATTCTGCCACACTGCAACCTATTTATTTTCCAGATGAACCTCTAAATCAATTTTTAGAGCGCACAAGAAATATTATTGAAGCTTTTAAACAAAGTAAACTTACAAATAAAGATGTAAGGCTTATTATACAAAATCACAAAATAATCTACGAAAAACAAAGGGGTGTTTAAATGAAAAAATGCTTGTTAATATTTTCTGGAGGCCTTGATTCAACAACATGCCTTTTTTGGGCACTAGATTATTATGATGAAGTGCATACAATTACATTTGATTATCACCAAAGGCATGTAATAGAAAAGAAAATGGCTTTAGAAACTATTAAATTAGCAAAAAGCATAAAGCAAAAAGACATAGATTATTTTGAGTTTAATATAGATTTATCTAAAATTGGCGCAAGTGCTCTTACAGATTTTTCAATTAATGTGCCTAAAAATAGAAATATAGATAATCAGATACCAATAACATATGTACCTTTTAGAAATGGTATATTTTTGGCAATTTCTGTTGCCTATGCAGAAAAGCTGGACATAAGCAACATCATTGGGGGATGGAATGTTTTAGATTACTCAGGATACCCAGATTGCAGACCAGATTTTTTGGAAAGCTTTAGACAAGCAGCTACACTTGGCACGAAAATTGGCCAAACAAAACCTTTCAATATCATAGCACCATTAATTGGATTAAAAAAATCCGAAATTATAAAACTTGGAAAAAAACATAACGCCGATTATTCTTATGCTTATTCATGCTACGAAGGCAACGAAATACCTTGCGGTCAGTGTGATTCATGTATCCTGCGCGCAAAAGGTTTTGAAGAAGCAGGTTTTGTAGATGACTATATGGTTAGGCTTGCTACTTCATCAAAGGAAACAAAATCACATCCCTGATGGATGTATTGTTTGTTAAAAGCATTACAAGCCTATCAATACCAATGCCTTCTCCTGCCGTAGGTGCAAGTCCATATTCCAGTGCAACTATATAATCTTCATCATACATAGAGGCTTCTTCATCGCCTTTGTTTCTTTCTTCCAATTGCTTTATAAATCGCTCTTTTTGGTCAAATGGGTCGTTAAGCTCTGAAAATCCATTTGCAATTTCCATATTTGCAATAAACAACTCAAACCTATCTGTAAAAAGAGGGTCTTGTTTGTTTTTCTTTGCAAGAGGGCTTATCTCAACTGGGTAATGCGTGACAAATGTAGGGTTTATTAGTTTTGGCTCAACCAAAGCATCAAATAGTTCGGCTAAAATTTTTGCGTGGGGAGTATTTTCATCAACCTTTTTTTCTAATTGCAAAGCAAGTTTTAAACACTTATCTTTATCTGAGATTATATCATCTGTGAGTTCACCTATTTCCTTTAGGGCATCTATAAACTTTATGCGCTTAAAAGGTCTTGAAAAATCTATCTCAAGCCCACCATAAGTTATTTTTTTACCTAGATCTAAATTATTTAATAGATAATCGAACAGTTCTTCTGTAAAATCAAGCAAAAAATTGTACTCTTTGTATGCACAGTAAAATTCCATCATTGTAAATTCTGGGTTATGCTTTAAGTCCATACCTTCGTTTCTAAAGTTTCTGTTTATCTCAAAAACCCTCTCAAGCCCTCCTACAACCAAGCGTTTTAAGTAAAGCTCTGGTGCAATTCTTAGGTACATATCAATATCAAGTGCATTTAAATGCGTAACAAAAGGTTTTGCCGCAGCTCCACCAACGAGTTTATGCAGCATAGGTGTTTCTACTTCAAGAAATTTATTATTTATCATAAATTCTCTAATCAAAGCAATAATTTTTGAGCGTTTAAAAAATGTTTCTCTAACGTCGTCATTCACAATTAAGTCTACATAACGCTGTCTGTATCTGAGTTCTTTATCTTGTAAACCGTGGAATTTTTCAGGCAATGGCCTTATTGATTTAGTTAACAAATGTAGCTTAGTTGCATTAATTGTAACTTCTTGTGTTTTTGTTTTAAAGACATTGCCTTCAATACCTATAATATCTCCAACATCAAGTTTTTTATATAAAGCATATTGTTCACCCAGTACATTTTTTTGGCAATATACCTGAAGGGTTCCACTTACATCCTTAAGTTTCAAAAAAGCTGCTTTACCAAAATCTCTAATGGAAATAATTCTTCCTGCAATTTTAAAATTAGTATTTATACTTTTTAATTTTTCACTATCAATACCTTTGTATTTATTTAAAATGTCATTTAAAAAATATTCTGGCGAAAATCCGTTATAGTAAGGATCGATACCTAAGGCTTTTATCTCTTCTAATTTTTCTATTCTTCTTTTTATGAGTTTATTTTCTTCTTCAATCATTTTCTTCTCCTTTTAAGTATTTTAAGTCTTCATATAAAAAGTCATTTATATCACCATTTAAAACATTTTCTGCTGCAACATTTGTTTTTTCTAGGTTGGTTCTATGGTCTTTCACCATTTTATAGGGATGTAGCACATAAGATCTAATTTGACTACCCCACTCAACTTTCTTTTTTTCACCACTTATGTTTTTTAGTTGTTCTGCCTTTTTTTCTTCTTCAAGCTTATATAATTTTGACTTTAGTATTTTCATAGCGGTAGCTTTATTTTTCATCTGGCTGCGTTCTGTCTGGCATGTTACAACTATGCCGGTTGGAAGGTGTGTTATTCTTATAGCAGAATCAGTTTTGTTAACATATTGACCGCCTGCTCCGCTTGCTCTAAATGTATCGATTTTTAAATCTTCCGGCTTTATATCAATATTTATATCATTTTCTATATCTGGTATTACACTTACAGCTGCAAACGAAGTGTGTCTTCTTTTATTTGAATCAAAAGGTGAAATTCTAACCAAGCGATGTATGCCATTTTCACCTTTCAAATAACCGTATGGATGATCCCCAGACACAATAAATGTAATACTTTTATAGCCTGCTTGGTCACCTTCTTGCATATCTGCTATTTCAATTTTGTAATTATTGCTTTGAGCCCACATGGCATACATTCTAAAAAGCATGGCAACCCAGTCGCAACTTTCAGTCCCCCCTGCTCCTGAGTGAATGGTAACAATTGCATCATCTTCATCATGGGGACCTGATAAAAGTGATTGTACTTCAAAGGACTCAACTTTTTTGCTTAATTGTTGTATTTCACTTTCAAATAAACTTTCATCATTTTCCTGCAGAATCATTTCTTCGATTAAAGTTAGTTCATCATCTAGATCTTTAACCTGGTTTATAATATTTTGTAAGTTTCTTTTTTTTCTTTCAAACTGTTGCAAAAGAGCGTAGTCATTCCAAACTTCTTTGTTTTGAAGTTTTTCTTCTATTTCTTTTATTGTTTGTAATTTACTTTCTAAGTCAAAGATACTCCTTTATATTATCTAATTTTTTCCTTAATTCTTTGAGTGTCATCGTCTTTCTCCCTTTGATTATTTAAAAACATTTTTCTTAAAATTTTTCGCGCTTTTTTAATTTCTTCTGGTGACAACTCACCTATTTTTTTATACATATCTTTTCGATTCAGTGTTGCTATTTTGTTAAATCTTACATAGCTTGGCATAAGCAAGCCCTTTTCTCTATAATTTTCTATTTCAAGTTCCATTTCCTCGTTATGTTTGTGTGTCGTTATCCTTGCAACTACAATATCTTCGTCACCAGTGTCAATAAGTACAAGCGCAGGCCTTCTTATTGTTTTGTCTAAATTTGTAAAAGGAAACGACACTACAACCACATCACCAAATGCATATTTCATCATATATGCTATCCTCAAATAAATCGTCAAAAAAATAGTTGTATGTCAAAAGCATCCATAATTTATCTTCTTCTGCTAAAAAAACGTTACAAACAATATCAAACACACAATAGTTAATAACTTCCGCTTGCTGAAAAAAGTTTATTGCATTTTGTTGTACCTGTATATCCAAGAGATGTTTCTCCATAAACTACCCCTCCTTGCATGCAACATGCAAACAAGCTATACCAAAACTCAAAAGATTAAAATTTACTTGTTTGAAACCAACATGCATTATTGCATCTGATAAAAATTCTGGGTTTGGAAAATACCTTATTGTTTTTGCAAGGTATTTATAGGCGTCTTTGTTGTTTGAGATAATACCAGCTATATTTGGCAAGCAGTAATCCTTATAAAAAATGTAAGCATAATTTATAATAGGATTTTTTGGTTTTGAAAACTCCAGTATGATTAATTTTCCTGATGGTTTCAAAACCCTTTTAAACTCATATAAAGCTTGTATTTTATTTTTTATGTTTCTTATGCCAAAGGATATAATTACATTGTCAAAAAAATTATCTTTAAATGGTAAATATAAAGCATCTGCGCATACAAGCTTTATACTTGTGTTTTTAGTTTTTTGTTTAGCAATTTCTAACATACCAAAGCTTATATCTGAGCCTATAATATTTTTTTCCGGATCTTTTTTATAAATTGCTAACGCAATATCAGCAGTACCTGTTGCAATATCTAAAACATTTTTGCCTTTAATATATGATATAGCAGTTTTTCTCCAGGATTTATCTATATTAAAACTCAAAACATGATTTAATAAATCGTATGTTTTTGAAATATGTGAAAACATCTGCCCCACGTGCGTCATACGCTTACTTTTTATCATTAATAAGATTCTAAGTCAAATACTTTAAAACAATAGTTGAATTTTTTATTTTTTGCGTGTATTATTACATAAACTCTTTAAGTAGGAGGGCGATTGAGAACAGAAATTTTCTCAAAAACTTTGAAAGAAAAAAACATAGACATAGCCATCTTAATGCAGTCAACTGACATTTTTTATTATAGTGGTACGTTTGCTAATGGCGTGCTTATTATAACAAAAGATAATGAAAAGTTTTTGTTTGTAAGGCGTGGACTTGATAGAGCGTTAAAAGAGACAAATATAAGCGTTTCTTATATGCATAGTTTTTCAGATATAAAAAAATTTATACAGCAAAATGGTTTTAAAAGTGAAACGGTTGGCCTTGAATTTGATGTTTTGCCTGTTAGTTTTTACCAGAAATTTAAGGAAATTTTTGATAGAAGTCAGTTAATAGATATTTCAAATGATATTAGATGGCAAAGAAGAATAAAAGATTCAATCGAGCTGGAAAACATAACGCAAGCTGCCAAAAGCCTTGATTGTCTAATGAGCGATGCAAAAATATACCTGGAAGAAAATAAAAGAGAAATTGATATTAGCGCCAAACTTGAATACTTTGCGCGCCTTAGAGGACATCAGGGCAGAAACCGCATGAGAATGTTCAATGGCGAGATATTTATGGGGCATGTTATATGCGGATTTAATGCTGTGGGCTTTTCTGGTTACTTAAAACCACTAACAGGCAAAGGCATGTATCCTACATACCCAGAAGGTGCAAGCACAGATAGAATTGAAAAAGACAAACCAATTATTGTTGATTTTGTTTTTAATTATAATGGGTATTTGGCAGATCAAACACGCACTTTCGTAATTGGTGACTTAAATAGCGATCTTTTAAAAGGCTACCAGTTTTGTTTTGATTTAATAAATTGGTTTGAAGATTATGCAAAACCTGGCACAAAAGCTGTAGACATATATACAAAATCACTTGAAAAAGCGAAAAATGCTGGTTATGAGAATATCTTTATGGGAATTGGAAAAGATAGGGTAAGTTTTTTGGGTCATGGCCTGGGTCTGGAGCTTGATGAATATCCGTTTATTGCAAAAGGAATGGACTATCCCTTGGAAGAAAATATGGTATTTGCATTTGAGCCAAAACTTATCTTTAAAGAAGGCGCAGTGGGTTTGGAAAATACATATGTTGTAAGAAAAGATTGTGTCGAGAGTTTAACCAAATTTCCAAAACAACTAGTAAAGTTATGATATACGATTTTGAATTTAGAAAAAATATTAAAAAAAAGAAACTATACGAAGCCATAGCAAAAGAAATTTTAAATGCATGGGATGCAAAAACACCGATTGAGATAAAAAAACGTTTCTTGCATCTAGCAAAAAAATATCACCCCGACATTAACCATAAAGAATCAGCCAAAAAAAAATTCCAAGACATATCATTGTCTTATAGAATTTTAACTCAATGGGATGATTCTATTTTAAATGAAAAGTTTTCCACAATTAGTGAGTTTGATGTTAAGATAATCAAAATAAAGGCTAATATAAATGATGAAAAATCTCATATTGAAAGATTCAAAAACCTTTATTAAAAAAGGAGGTAGCTTATGGCTGTTTGTGGCATTACAGTTATACCAATTGGTACATCTTCACCAAGTGCAAGTAGTTATATTGCAAAAGTAGTCTCTTTAATAAAAGAAAGTGGATTTAAAGCTATGCCTACACCTATTGGTACAGCAATAGAAGGAGATCTTGAAGAAATTTTAAGTATAATCCCAAAAATCAGAGATGCAATTTATTCTGAAGGATTAAATAGAGTTGTTATGAATGTTTATATTGATGATAGAAACGATAAGCAATTAACTTTAAAAGGAAAAATGGAATCACTTGAAAATAAATTAGGAGGGAAGGTTTAATGAAGGTAATGATGCCATTAGTTGGCGATATTTTAAGTGAACACTTTGGTAGAGCGCAGAGATTTGTGATTTACGAAATTGAAAATGGTGTTGTAAAAGACAAAAAATTTTACGATGCAATAGAACACTTTGAAGGTGCTTTTCCTGCGTGGGCAAAATCTCAAGGTGTTGACTTAGTTATACTTTGTGGTGTTGGGCCACGAGCAATAGAATTTTTTAATAGTTATAGCATAGATGTGATTTCAGGTGTTGCACCACAGGAACACTCAAAAATAATTCAGGATTATTTAGCTGGTACATTAATATATACAAATAAATCTGTTTGCGAACATTAATTTGGAGGTTATATGGAATTTGTTTTTGCTTCAAAAAATATAGAACTTACAGATGCTATAAAAACTTATGTTACAAAAAAATTAAGTAGATTGGAGAAAATTTACGATATTTTGCAGGCCGAGGTAATGATAAGTGTTGAAAAATACAGACATATTGCTGATGCAAAACTTATAACAAAAAAAGATGTTATAAAAGCTTCAGAAACATCACATGATCTTTATGCAAGTATTGATTTACTTTACGAAAATCTTGAACGTCAGTTGAAAAAAATTAAAGGCAAGAAAACTGAAAAAAGAAAAGAAAGCACGGTAAGTCAGGCAGAAAGTGAGTTTGAAGGTGTTGAAATTGTTAGAAAGAAGATTGATGAAAAACCAATTACTTTAGATGAAGCTATAAACCTAATCCAAAAAAACACAGAAGGTGTTTTAGCTTTTTACAATTCTGAAACAGAAAATGTCAATGTTTTATATAAAAATAGCGATGGTAGCTATACATTAATAGAAACCTAAAATGGATTTTAAAGATCTTTTAAGTCAAATAAATGATGTTGAAGTAGACATTTATGCAAAAGATAAATTCGAATTATTTCAAAAGATAAGTCAGTATTTAGCTTCTAAAATTAATGTAGATAGCAGTATTATTTATGATTTATTAAGGGAAAGGGAATTGCTTGGGTCTACTGCAATAGGTAATGGATTTGCCCTGCCCCACTTAAAACTTAAAGGTATAAAACCTTACATTGGTATTTTTGTTTTAAAAACCCCGCTTGATTTTGATTCGATTGATAATATGCCAGTAAGCGTAGTGTTTGTTGTATTGTCGCCTTCTGAGAAACCTTCATTGCAATTAAAAACGCTAACTTTGCTTGCCAAAATGCTAAAAAATGTTGAGGTAGATAGCTTTTTGAATAAAAACCCTCAAGAAATAAAAAATTATCTGAATAATTTTAAAAAAAATGAGTAAGATTAATAAGTTTATTTTTATTAGTGGTTTGTCTGGCTCTGGCAAAAGCAGTGCCTTAAAAGTTTTTGAAGAACTTAGATTTTTTTGCATGGATAACTTTCCTTTGCAATTAATAAAAAAATTTATAGATATAGTTGAAGAAGGTACTTTTGCTGTTAAAGATATAGCTATAGTTTGCGATATAAGAGAAATTGATTTTCAAAAATATTTTTTTGAGTCAGTTGAGTGGCTCAAAAGTAAAAATATTAATGTCATTATATTGTATCTTCATGCAAGTAAAGAAAAATTGATTACCAGATACCAGGAAACTAGAAGGCAACACCCTTTGAGCATAATAAAACAATTATCTTTAACTCAAGCTATAGAAGAAGAAAAAGCAATTATGGAATGTGTTGCTAAAATTTCGGATTTTATTATAGACACAACAGATCTCAATGTAAATAACCTCAAAAATTTAATTTTGGCAAAGTTTGGGGATACTCAGGCTTTAAAACCTATCGTACAACTTGAATCATTTGGTTTTAAGTATGGTTTACCAGCAGAAAGTGATTATGTTTTTGATGCAAGATTTTTGCCAAACCCGTATTTTATTGAATCGCTTAAAAATACAACGGGCTTAGACGAAGTTACTTATAATTTTGTATTAAATCAGCCTAACGCTAAAGAATTTATTGATAAAATAAAGGATTTTTTGCAATTTGTATTGCCTTTGTTTAAAGATATGTCAAAAAGCTATATTACGATTTCTATTGGCTGTACTGGTGGCAAACACCGCTCAGTGGCTATTGTTAAACATTTAGAAGGGTTTGTAAAAAGCATGGACTATATTGTAAACACAATCCATAGAGATATAGGAAGGTAAATTTATGCATTGTCTGGGTTTAAAATATTTTAATAAAAACCAAGTTGAAAGCATTTTAGAAAAGGCCGTTTATTTTAAAAGTACTAAAAATTACACTAAAAGTCTACAAGATGCAATTGTTATAAACATGTTTTTTGAAAATAGCACAAGGACAAAAACTTCATTTGAGATTGCCGCGCTAAAGCTTGGCGCAAGGGTTGTAAATTTTGATTATACAAAGTCAAGCTTGCAAAAAGGTGAAAACTGGATTGATACAATTACAAACTTAAACGCTATGCACCCAGATTTTTTTGTAATCAGACACTCTTATTCAGGTTTTGCTTACTATATTAGCCAATTTACTCAAGCAAATGTTATAAATGCAGGCGATGGCACGAACGAACACCCTTCTCAAGCTCTTCTTGATTTGATGACAATGTATGAGCACAAAAAAGATATAGAAAATCTTAAAGTATGTATAATTGGTGATATAATTAATTCACGTGTAGCAAGAAGCCACATGTATTTAGCAAAAATGTTTAACTGGGATTTAAGTTTTTATGGACCTAGCACATTCTTACCCCAAAATATAGATATAAAAATAGAAAAAGACTTAAACCAGGCAATTTCAAACAAAGATTTTGTTATACTTTTGCGCATACAGCTCGAAAGAAAAAGTGGTGTAAATATACCATCTCTTGGCGAATATAATAAATTTTTTGGCATAAAAGAGCCCATTGGTGCTTATATTATGCACCCAGGACCGGTAAACAGGGATGTCGAGTTAGATTCAACTGTCTATATAGATAGAAACGTACTTATTACAAAACAGGTTGAAAATGGCGTCTTTGTAAGAATGGCAATATTCGACTTTTGTATTTCAAATTAATAATAATGCCATAATCTTACCGATAAAGGTATTGCATCTATTATAAACTTACTAATTTTACCTTTGTTTGATAAGCCATACAAAATTTCCAATGCTTGGTTATGATCAAGTGAATATTGTCTATATGGTCTGATTTGTCTTAGTGCAGAGTATATATCTGCAACAGCCATTATTTGATCAAATACTGACAATTGAGTTTTGTCAAGACCAAAAGGATAACCACTACCATCCAAATATTCATGATGATTTGAAGCAATAGAAACGATCTGTTTATCAAGTCCAAGTTTTGTTAAAAAGGAAAATGTATAAAAGGCATGCGACTTCATTTTAAGCCAATTTTTACCTTCAAGTTTGCCACCAAAGTCCAGTATGCTGTTTGGCACAAAAAGTTTGCCTATATCGTGTAAAAAACCAGCAGTTTGTAAAAGATCACAATCGCTATCTGCAAAGCCTAAATTTTTTGCAATACTTGATGCAGTATATGCTACATCCATTGAGTGGGTTAGAGTAAATTTACTTTTTATATCTATAAAATTTTTGGCTATTGCTTTTGCAAGCGTCATTAATTTTAAATTATCTAAAACTATAAATCTATCTTTAACATACGAAGGCAAAAAATGTTTTATTTCATCAATATTGTTTAGAATAATTAAAAATGCATCCGTTTGTGTTGACGCTAAAAAAGCATCCAGTATAGGTTTAAATTGAGATTTGCCTTTAAATTTGGCAAAAACTTTGGCTTGCAAGTCCTTTGGGTTACAAAACTCTTGTTTTCTTGAAATGACATCAACTTCGTCGGCAAAGTATATTATACGCGAAAGAAGGCTGGAAGAAGATACGTTGTGATGGTCTTTTACGATAAGTGCAATATTTTCGCAAAATGGTATTTGGCTTAGAATTTCGTAACCAAGTTGCGCATGTTCTTGAAGATTAATCATATTGCGATTTTCTTCTAACAACAACTGGCCTTCGATACCAACAGCGCCAACATCATGGACCAGACAGGATAAATATAAATCTATTTTTTTCGTTCTTGTTAAATTTAAAGTATTGGCAATAATTATTGATATAAAGCCAACTCTTAGGGCGTGATGGCTTGGGTTTTCCCCAAAAGCCATTAGGTCTAAAGAGTTAGAGATGTTTTCAATTAACTTTGTAAAATTTATTTTTCTATTTAAAAACATCTCTAATAGCTAAAAAAGGCCTTATAAGCTTTATATGTTTCAAAAAGATCCGCTTTAGATGAAATTTCGAATGGTGAATGCATAGAAATTAGAGCTGGACCACAATCTATGGTTTCTATATTGTGGTTTGCTATATATTTTGCAATTGTACCACCACCACCTTCATCAACTTTGCCTAACTCGCCCGTTTGCCACACTACATTGTTATCGTTGAAAATTTTTCTAATTTTGCCTACAAATTCAGCATTGGCATCGTTTGCCATGTATTTTCCCCCATGACCTGTAAATTTTGTAAGCACAACACCATTGTTTATGTAAGAGGCATTGTCTTTTTCATGTACTTCTTTATACATTGGATTTACTGCACCATTTACATCCGCCGATAAACATTCTGAGTGTTTAAAGAAAGACACGATATTTTCAAATGTTGGTTCAATTTTTTTTGCTTTTAAAATTTCAATAACAACTTCAAACAAAAAACTAGATTGTGCCGATGTATTTCCTTCTGAGCCGATTTCTTCTTTATCTACCATTAAAACAATTTGAGTTTGGGCTGCTTTTTTTGAATCAAAGAAAGCTTTAAGACTAGTATATGCGCAAATCCTGTCATCCTGACCGTAACCAGCTATTAAACTTTTATCAAACCCTACATCTTTTGCTTTAAACGCCGGAGTAAGTGTAATTTCGGCTGAGATAAAGTCTTCTTCATAAATGCCATAGGTTTCGTTTAAGATTTTTAGTATATTTAGTTTAATCTGGTCTTTTTCTTCTTTGCTAAATGGAATTGAGCCTACAATTAAATTTAACTTATCAGCATCAAAAGCTTCTTTTACTGGTTTTTCATCAACAACTTTCTTGGATAGGTGTGGCAGCAAATCTGGTATGACAAATACTGGATCATCTTCATTTTCACCTATATTAAATTCTAATGTTTTTAAATCAGATTTAATGATTACACCGTGCAGCGCAAGTGGTATATTTAGCCACTGATATTTTTTTATGCCTCCGTAGTAGTGAGTGTGAAACATAGCAATATTGGAATCTTCAAAAATTGGATTTTGCTTTAAATCTATGCGAGGTGAATCAATATGACTAGCTATTAGCCTTGCACCATTTTCTTTTCCAATGCGCACCAACGCAACATTTTTATTTCTGTTTATAAAGATAAGCTCATCTTTTGCATGATTTGAAAAATATTCTTTAACATAATTAACCGTTTCACGCTCAGTTTTGCAAACATTTAAAAAATCAATGTAGTTTTTAGCAAATTTAAATATTTCTTCTTTTTTATTTTCTAACCATACATTTTTTTGAGTTCTAAAGAGCTTTTCTTTGAGATCTTTCATATTGCCTCCAATTCTTTGTAAAGATTGTTTCTTATATCCATTATTATATTAACAGACTCATCAATATTGCAAAGTATTTTTTCTTTAGTTTTTCTTAAACGTATTTCTACTTTGTTATTTTGGAAATTTTTAGACCCTACTATTATACTTATTGGTATACCTATTAAATCCATATCTTTTAACTTTACACCAGGGCGCTCTAATCTATCGTCATATAAAACTTCTATATTTGAAGCATTTAATTGATTGTATAAATTTTGACAATATGAATTAATTTTGTCGTCTTGATCAAGTTGAACTATTTCTACTTCAAAAGGTGCTATCGAAATTGGCCAAATTATTCCATCGCTATCGTGATTTTGCTCAATGCATGCTTGAGCGCACCTGCCAACGCCAATGCCATAACAACCCATATAAATATATTGTTGTTTGCCATTTTTATCCAGATACACAACATTCATTGCTTTTGAGTATTTTAAGCCCAATTTAAAAATGTGGCCCACTTCGATTCCCATATATTTTTTTAACTTACCTTTGCCACAAACTGGGCAGGTTTCTCCTTCATTTACATTTCTTATATCAAAATATTGAGCATTTGTATTTTTCATAGATACATTCTTTAAATGGTAATCTTTTTCATTAGCTCCAACTATTATATTGTTTATTTGTTCTAAGCGCTTATCTGCAACAATGCTTATATTTCTTGGAAGATTAATTGGTCCAACAAAACCATTTATTAGACCCAGGCGCATTATTTCTTCGTCTGTTAATGCGAAAAGTTCTATACTTGATGTAGCATTTTTAGCTTTTGTTTCATTTAATGAATCACTTCCTAATAGCATAAAACAAAAGATTTCACCTTTTTCGTTTTTGTATAACAATGATTTGGCAACTTTAGTGTTATCTATGTTTAAGAACTTACAAATCTCATCAATTGTTTTAATATTAGGCGTATATACTTTTTCAATTTCACCTGGTATGGTAATGTCTTGTGAGGTTATGCTTTGAGCCTTTTCTGCATTTGCAGCATAATCGCAATTATCGCAAACAAAGATTTCATCTTCTCCAACATTTGATAAAACCATAAATTCTTCTGAGTCTCTACCGCCAATAGCTCCACTATCAGCTTTTACAATTCTGAAATTTAAACCACAGCGTTTAAATATTCTGCAGTAGGCATCACGCATTTTCTCATAACTAACATCTAATCCTTCGGGGTTTGCATCAAAACTGTATGCATCTTTCATTATAAACTCTTTTGCTCTCATAAGGCCATATCTAGGACGTATTTCGTCTCTAAATTTTGTCTGGATCTGGTATAGGTTTATAGGAAGCTGTCTGTAGCTGTTTACATATCTTCTTACAATATCTGATACAACTTCTTCATGTGTAGGACCTATGACAAAATCTCTATCGCTTCTATCTTTAAAACGCAACAATTCTTTGCCATATTGACTCCATCTGCCAGATTCAACCCATAACTCAGCTGGTTGAACTGCTGGCATTAAAATTTGTTGAGCTCCTTTTGCGTCCATTTCTTCTTCTATAATTTTTGAAACTTTTTTGATAACTCTAAGACCGAGTGGCATATATGTATAAATACCGCTGGAAACCTGGCTGATAAAACCACCCCTTATTAGTAATTCATGACTATCAATTGTAGCATCTTTTGGTTTTTCTTTTAATGTGTAAATTGAACTTTTAGAAAATAGCATTAGCCAACTCCTTTTTGTTTGTCATTATACAAAATGAATATCAAAAAATCAAAATGTTACAATTTATAATTGAATTTAGTATATTAGTTTATTACTTATTTAAAATCTCTCAAAAAATTTAGATTTTTTGGTGAGAAAAATTATCTGATTTTTAAAATATGCATTTTTTCTTGACAATTTTGTATCTATTTTTTATACTTGAAAACATGAAAAGGTTTTGGTTAGTTTTAACGGTGTTATTTTTTGTTAGTTTTTCACGGGCATTTGCGGGTGAAGCTACAGTTGATGACATTTTAAAATCACTTTCAAACGAAAACAATGCGTGTCAGATTCAAAAAGGTTATGCCTCATGGTATGGTTTAAGTGATTCTTTAATGCAAACAGCAAATGGCAATGTTTACAACAGTGATGAAATTTTTGCAGCTAGCAAAACTCTACCTTTTGGTAGTAAGGTGTTGGTAAAAAATCTTTACAATGGTAAAGAGCTGTTTGTAAAAATTGTAGACAGAGGACCATATGTCAAGGGGCGCATACTGGATTTATCAAGAGGAGCAGCTAAAGAGCTTGGTATGATTAATGCGGGAGTAGTACCAATTAAAATTTATACTTTAGGGTGCGAATACGCATTAAATAAACTCAAAGATATGAATTTTTATTCAGATTCAACAGTAGCTTCAACCGCTTCTAATTCAACATCACAAAACTAACAAAAAATTAGGGAAGCTTAAAGCTTCCCATTTATTATTTTTTTAATTAAATTTGAGGACCTGCTTGAATAATATCTTTATCAATTTCGAAGCCAAATGAATCTAGGTTTTTCTTAAAAGCCAGTGCTAATTTTTTCAACTGATTATCATAAGCATCTTTATCTTTCCAGCTTTGTCTAGGATTTAAAATGTTTTGAGGTACCTCTGGACAATTTTTTGGAATACGAAGATTAAATATTGGCAAAACTTCGTACTCTACATCATTTAATTCATTGCTTAGAATAGCTCTAATTATAGCGCGCGTATGTGATATGCTAATACGTTTCCCAATCCCATATGGACCACCATTTAAACCGGTATTTACAAGCCAGCAATTAACATTGTGTTTTTGTATTTTTTCTCCTAATAGTTTTGCATAAACGGTTGGTGGCAAAACCATAAATGGCGCGCCAAAGCATGTAGAAAATACTGCGGTTGGCTCTTCAACACCAGCTTCTGTACCCGCAACTTTTGCAGTATATCCACTAATGAAATGGTACATTGCTTGATTTGTAGTAAGTTTTGATACAGGAGGTAACACCCCAAATGCATCGTATGTTAACATTATTATATTTTTTGGGTGTGGGCCAATACCTTCTTTTAACGCATTTGGTATGTAAGTTATGGGATAGGATGCCCTTGTATTTTCTGTTATTGAATCATTAAATAAGTCAACCCTGCGCGTTTGTTTATCAATTACAACATTTTCTAGTATTGTGCCAAATTTTCTGGTCGTTTCATATATTAAAGGTTCGTCATCTTTAGAAAGATTGATAACTTTTGCATAACAACCACCTTCAAAATTAAACACACCATCATCACTCCAGCCGTGTTCGTCATCTCCAATCAAAAAACGTTCTGGATCAGAAGACAGTGTTGTTTTACCTGTACCAGATAAGCCAAAGAAAATTGCCACATCGCCACCTTTTCCTAAATTGGCACTTGCATGCATACTCATTATGCCCTTTAGTGGCATTAAATAGTTCATTACACTAAAAACAGATTTTTTAATTTCACCTGAGTAACCACTGCCACCTATTAAAACTATTTTCTTTTCAAAATTTAACAATACAAATACTTCGCTTCGTGTGCCATCAATTTCAGGTATAGCTTTAAACTCAGGTGCAGCTATAACAGTAAATCCAGGTTCAAAATTTTCAAGTTTTTTTGGATCAAGTTCTCTTATAAACATATTTCTTGCAAATAGTGATTGCCAGGCAAGTGTAGAAATAACTCTAATTGGTAATCTATATCTTGGATCCGCTCCTGCATAACCATCCATTATATAAATTTCTTTTTGTTGTAAATAAGCTACTACTTTTTTGTAAAGATTATCAAAAGCTTGTGGACTAATTTCTTGATTTTCTTTACCCCACCATATATGGTCTTTGCTGGGATCTTGCTTTACAATAAACTTGTCTTTTGGCGATCTTCCCGTGTATTTTCCGCTTTCTACAACAATAGGTCCCATATGGGCTAAAATGCCTTCTTTATTTTCGAGAATTTTTTCAACTAATACAGGTGTTGGTAAATTTCGGTAAACCTTTTTGAAGTTTACTATTTGCAAATACTCAAGCTGTTTTTCTAAATTCATAAAAACCTCCTTAATTTTTATATATATTTTAACACAAAGTACATAAGTTGTAAAATTTTTCAAAATAAAATTTTTTACTGTTTGACAAAAGCACAATTAATTAATACAATATAGCCTGCATTTGGGAGATCGTCTAACGGTAGGACCGCGGACTCTGGATCCGCTAGTGGAGGTTCGAATCCTCCTCTCCCAGCCATGTGGCCTCATCGTCTAGCGGTTAGGACGCCGGCCTCTCACGCCGGTAACGGGGGTTCGATTCCCCCTGAGGCTACCATTTTTTTATTTTAACACTAAAACTTTGTTTTTTAATGTAAGCTAAGGGATTGTAAAAATCATATTTAGGAAATGAAAATGTTAAAAAAACTTAAATTCTTTTTTTAGGTGTGTTTTTAATCGGCACAAGCTTTAATTTACAAGGCTGCGCGGGATACTCTACCGCTATATTTGCAAGCGCTATAAACAGCAGATACACAGACATAAACTTACAGCCTGAAGCAAAAAGAAACATTCAGCAAACCTATAACGCAGCGCTTGATACACAAAAACAATATCCAACGGGAACTGTAGATGTGGTATTTAATGATTTAGCAGTTAGAATGAATCCGAGAATTACTGAGCCGGCAGTTTATCTAAACGGCAGTAAATACCTGTCTGAGCAATACATAGATACAGTTTTATCATATGCGAAGCAGGTTATGCCTAATGTAAACTTTGTGGTAAAAAACAAGCCAGATTTCAGCAGCCAAAATCCGCAGTTAGTGTTGTTTCCAAGTTATTTTAACCATGCAACAGGTGGTCTTATTGCTTTTCTACAGACTATTTACAATTCAACCTACGCTATTTTTGAGTTAAACGGCAAATACTACGCATTTAACAATGAGATTTATGATAACGGCTATCCGTTTTTTGTTTTTACTGCTTTTAGCAACTACTTCAAAGACTACTACAAATCTGAACTGCTGGCATATTACCCAATCTTTCCTGCAGTTAAAGCCATTATGCTGAAAGCGCAAAACCAGACTTTAAGTCCTTATCTTGAGCGATGGCTTAATGCGGTTAAACAGTGGCAACCAGCCCCTGTAAACGACGACAAGGTAGCTTTTAGGGTGGTATCTGATGCCAAACTGCCGTGTGTGTATAATTATAAATGGACTGAGCACAAAAAGAACGCACAAGGCAAAGAATACGGTAAAGCAGAGCCAGAGTGGTATCAAAACCTAAAAGGTATTGCGCCTTACCTGTTTATGCCAGAAGACAGCACAGAGTGCCAAAAAATAGAAAAGAAAGTAAAAGACGGCACTGAGATTACTCAAGCCATCTTGGAAGTGGTAGGCGAAAACTGGGAAAAAGAAACAAAACCCCTAATGGACAACTGGGACAAAGTGAGCAAATTAACCGTTGGGGCTGACAATCAGACTTTGACAGCACAGAATTGAAAAAAACAAAACAATCAATCTTTAGCCAGTGTAATTCTTAGAAAAAATAGAATTGATTAAGAAAATTGCTGTAAAAACAAAATGCTACACTCGTAATTCCCAAAGCGGGAAATAATGCAACAATTAATTTTTTATAAATACTATCGAAAAAATCCATTAAAAATTTAAAAAAAGAGTTTATCGTTTTTTTGCCCCTTAACTAAACCCCTAAAAAAATGTAATGTGCCATTTTTTATATTCATTTCTTAGAATACTCTCAATATACGTACAACCATATTTTAACCCTATACTACAGAAAAAGGAATAATTACCGCTAAAGCAATATAAACAAGAAACAAAAATTTATCTAATGCAGAAATCGACTTGTCCCATATAGGTCTTATTGCCACCAAGGGCGTTGTGTATTCTGGTTTGAATTAGCACTATTTTATGGATTACTACTATGGTTTTGATTTTCATTCTTGTTAGCGTTAGATAAAGGCTTACCATATTTACTACAAAAAAATCGCATCATCTGGATTTGCACTAACACAATAAGGACAAAATTACAGAAACATCCAAAAAAATTTGTATTGTAATTTTTAACAAAATACTTTTCTTTATATTTGTCGTAATTGTCTTCAAAGCGGGAAAGAACAACAAGCTTTCATCTTGCCAACAAAGCCAATAACTAGCTTGCGGCAAAACGCCCGTAATTCCCTTCAAAGCGGGAAAGAATGCAACGGTTTGATTTGGATGAATGGTATAAGAACTTTGATAACTACCCGTCGTAATTCCCTTCAAAGCGGGAAAGAACAACAAGCTTTCATCTTGCCAACAAAGCCAATAACTAGCTTGCGGCAAAACGCCCGTAATTCCCTTCAAAGCGGGAAAGAATGCAACCTTGCCATCCACACTTTTAAATGTTGATGAAGAGCAGGACTTGTCGTAATTCCCTTCAAAGCGGGAAAGAATGCAACTGAAAGCTTTGGGAAGCATAAATTTATATTTGATGTAAAAGGTCGTAATTCCCTTCAAAGCGGGAAAGAATGCAACAGTCACCTTTTATAAAGGTTATGATAACAGCATTCTTAAATTTGATACTTTTATATTAGACATAACGAATCTTTTGTTTTAAAAACATTTTTGTTGCATTCAAATTTGTAGGGGATAGCGGGGGATAGCGCCTATTTTCTTTTAAAAGAACTTGGTTATTGACAGACTTTTTGACAAATCTAAATCCAATATTGCTTACTGTCAAACCGCTAATTTCACTAATACAATAATCTTTTTAATTTGTCAAGTAAAAAAATCATGTAATAAAAATGTTATGTACAAGGATTAATCGGGTGATTAATATAGCACTATGGTTAAAAAAGCAAGTTTTAATATATTAATACTTTGGTACAAAGAATATTTATATGTTAAAAAAATTTATTGTAGTGTTTAGTTATTTAAAAAAATAAAAGGGTTAAAAAGTCAAAAGGTTTGCACTAGAATTTAAACAATCAAAAAATTGTATTAATATTTTATTTGGTATTTTTAAAAACCTGATGACATAAATAATTGTTCTCTAATTAGAGATGCCATATCAGATATTGCATACTTTGTTGCTTGAAGTTTTGCTGATTCTATAGAACTAATGGTGTTTGTATTTATATTTGGTATACTGTAGCTTCTTGAACTTGTCAATATTTTGTCTGATATAATTTTTTTACCATCTTTTGTTGTTAAAGAAAGCTTAACAGTAATTGTACAACTATACATAGAAGCAAAGCCGCTTGCCGTATATGCAGTTGGGATTGCTGAATATGATATGATATCGGTTTTAAGAAAAGCTTGAGCCTCTGATTTATTTGTTACTACAGAAATATTTGGTTCTAATTTTAAGTCATCTATTATGGCTTTTTTTAAATAAATGCTAATATTTGGCTCGTATGTAGAATTTTTTGGGTTTTCTATGTAGACATTTCTTATGTTATCTGGCAGATAAATGTAATTTTCACTTAAATGATAGCCGCAGGAAGCAAGTAAAAAATCAATAATAATAAAAGCTAAAACAAAGCGTAATTTCATAGTATTATATTTACATATTTAGAACAAAAAGTCCAGCAAAATTTTAGCCAATTCATTTAAATTACAAAATACATACAAATATATAATTATTTTTAAATTTACTTTAGTATAATATTGTATAAAATTACAATTGCAGTTGCTTTGTATTTGTAAAAATAGCATGAGGTTTTATGCAGGATTATTTTATTGGAAGACAGCCTATAGTTAACACAAATCAGGATATTTTTGCATATGAACTTTTATATAGGGATAGTTTAAAGAATTTTGTTACTGTAAATGATAATAGATTTGCTACATCTCAAACAATCATTAATTTATTTGAAAGATTTGGTATAGAAAATGTTATTGGCGATTACTTGGGTTTTTTAAACCTCAGTGGTGATTATATTTTAAGCGAGACAATCGAATTAATCCCTAAAGAAAAGTTTGTTATTGAAATTTTGGAAGGTTTTTCAAGTGTGGATAAATTAATTACAAAAGTATTACAATTAAAAGATAAAGATTATGTATTTTCTCTTGATGATTTTGTATATAAGAAAAGCTACCATGATTTTACTCCCATAATAAACTATATTGATTACATAAAAATTGATGTCAGGCTTGCTGATAGAGTGGAAATTGCAAAAAAAAATGGATATACTCTATAAAATTTCAGATAAACTTATCGCAGAAAAAGTTGAGACAAAAGAAGATTTCGAATTTTTTAAACACCTGGGGTTTAAGTATTTTCAAGGTTATTTTTTTGAACGCCCAACAATTCTCAAAACAAAAGATTTAGAGCCAAATCAAGTAGGCGTTATCAAACTTTTGAACCTGTTAAATTCATATGCTAGCATTAAAAAGGTAAAAGAGCTTTTTGAAGCCATGCCGGATATTACACTTAGATTAATAAAATTTATAAACTCAGCTGCTTTTGGTTTGAAACAAAAAATTAATTCTATAAATCAAGCTATAAACTTAATTGGATATAATAGGCTTAAAATCTGGCTTTTAATTTTGACTTATGCAGACAAACAGAACATTAAAAAATCACCTGTTTTTCAAACAGCTGTTATTAGAGGAAAGCAATTAGAAATACTGAGTGAAAATTTTAAGGATATTGATAAAGATAGTGCGTTTTTGGTAGGCATATTGTCTTTGATTGATGTTGTTATCCAGAAACCTAAAGAAGAGTTATTTGAACAAATAAATATTGATGATTTGGTAAAAAATGCTGTTCTTTTTAAAGAAGGAAAAATTGGTACCATGTTGTTTGCGCTTGAGCTTGATGAAAAAAATGATTATTTGGTTTTAATAGAAACACTTTCAAACCTTGGTATTTCTATGGAAACTTTTGTTGAGTCAAAATTAAAAAGCTATGCATGGCTTCAAAGTCTTTTGAAAGATATTTGATTTTGTCTTGAATTAGAAAATAATTCTGTTAATATATGTATGTGAATAAACAAAATACAAACGAAGTATTAAATACACTTTTTGCTTCTGATTTTCCACACATACAGATTGTACAGGCAAGTGCAGGCTCTGGCAAAACATATGTTTTAACTCAAAGAATAGTCCAATTTTTACTTTCAAAAAATATATTAAATAACAAAATAAACAACATAATTGCCATAACCTTTACAAAAAATGCTACAAATGATATAAAAAATAAAGTTTTAGAGTGGTTAAAGAAAATATACCTTGATTTGCTTACAAAAGAAGAAAAACAACATTTAATTAACCTTATAGGTATAACAGATTCTGATTTGATAAATCAAGTTTTAAAAACTATTGAAGAAATTTTAGACAATTACAGCGATCTTGTTTTAACTATAGATAGTTTTATTACAAAAATTATACGTTCAAGTGCAATTGAGCTTGGCTTGAATCCTGATTTTGATGTTGATGTGGATTCTAAAAGCATAATAGATTATGCTTTTGATGAGTTTTTAGAAAGCACGCCTTCATCAGATTTGATTGATTTTTTGAATTTTCTAAATGAAAACTCTAAATTTGTTGTGGATTTTCAGGTTGTTGAATCGATAAAAACAAGACTGAGTAATTTGCTTGACAAAGAGTCTGCCCATAAAAGTTTCTTTTATTTTGATAAAAATATGCTTGATAGGCTTAAAACAGAGCTAAACCCTATATTTGATATTATGCTTGACTTACTGGAAAAGCACTCAATGGAAAAAACTTCAGGAAATGTTGGTTTAAAGAAGATTGAAAGTTTAAAACTTGCATTAAAAGAAAAAAATATACTAAGCGTAGTGGATAATAAGATAAACTTTCCTTATAAAGATGAAACAGCAAAAAAAATATGGAAAGAATGCCTTGAAAAAATAAATTCAAAATTATATGAAATTGCAAAAATAAAACGTTTACCTTATTTGAAATTATTTGTAGACTTTAAAAACCACATTGTTAAAACCTACAATATATTAGGCAAGACATTTTTGCCCGATGTAAATAAACGCATTATTAACTTGCTAGAAGAAGGTTATGTGCCCACAATTTACTTCACACTTGGAAGCTATATATATCATTATTTAATAGATGAGTTTCAAGATACATCAAAAATTCAGTGGGAGATTTTAAAACCTTTGATAGAAGAATCCCTTTCAAAAGGCGGTTCTTTATTCATAGTAGGAGATTTAAAACAATCAATTTATGGTTTTAGAAAAGCAGATTTTGAAATAATGAAGAATTTAATAGATGATCCGGTAAGATTTTTTCCTCAAAGTAAATGCATAAATAAAACGCTTAATTATAATTACAGGTCTTTTGGTCATATTGTGGATTACTCTAAAAAAGTTTTTCAAGAATACCTGAAAGATACAATAAGTAAAACTAACGATCCAACGCATTATCTGGATTTTGAATCAATTTCGCTTGATAAACATTTGTTTAAGGGTTATGTAAAAACTCAGTTGTTTGGTTTTGCAAGCGATGAAGGCATTAAGTGCATAAAAGATAGTTTACTTAAAACTATCGATGATTTGTTAAATAGCGGTTTTAGACCTGATCAGATTGCAATTTTAGCCCTTACAAACAAAGAAATAAATACTATAAGTGGCTGGCTTTTAGAAAAAAACTATACAGTGCTATCTCAGAGTGCGAGTGACATAAGGCAAAGAAAAATAATAAACGAAATTATAAGTCTTTTAAAATTCTTTAACAATCCGCTTGATAATTTAAGTTTTGCTACTTTTTTAATGGGTGATATATTCAATTTTATTATAGATAGATCAATAATTTTGGATTTTTTAGCTGAAAATATAGCTCCAAAGTTTTTATACATAAAATTTAAAGATTCATTTGCTGAAAAATGGAATATGTATTTTAAGGAAATTTTTAACAATGTGGGATATTTACCTGTTTATGAGTTAGTATTAAACATAATAAAAACATTTAAAATAGATGAAAATTTTCAGCAAGAAAGTCATTACTTAAGTTTTTTGCTTGATAAGATATTGGAATTTGAATCCGTTGGTATAAGTGATTTAGGTTCTTTTATTGACTATTTTGAAAATAACAAACAGGGTGAATCTAACATATTTTCCTGTGAATTTTCACGATCACAAGAAGGTATACAGTTACTTACGATACATAAATCCAAGGGTTTGCAATTTGATGTTGTAATAAATGTACTTAATGCGGATAAAAATTTTGCTTTAAATCCAAACAAAAGATCAAATGGGCAAAACGAATTTATTTTTGAAACAAAAGACACGCTTGATTTATTATACATTACAAAAAATCTTACTTCTAATGAAAATCTTTGCCAGATTTACAACAAGGATCAATTAAAAAAAAATATAGAAGACTTTAACGTTTTATACGTTGCACTAACAAGAGCAAAAATGCAGATGTATAATTTTATATATTACAAAGAAAACGAAACAAAGTGTTCAATAAAAGAAGAAGAGATTGGCACAAAGCTTTCAATTAATAAAGAACAAAGTTTTTATACAGGCAAAAACCTTGTAAAATTTAAAACAAATTTCAATAAACTTTTATCACAATCTCCAGCCTGGACTATAAAACGTATAAAAGATTCAAAAAAAGGTGAAATTTATCACAAGATACTTGCACATTTAAAGTATGAGGACGATTTTTTAAAACTTGATGATTATATTTTAAAATACTCAAGATTTATTGATTTTGATATAAATAAACTAAAACAAGAAATCCTGGACATTCTAAATATAGATGAGCTCAAAATTTTATTTAACAAAGAAAATAGAGTATTTACAGAAAAAACCTTTATAGACAAAAAAGGCAATATTTTTAGAATGGATAGAGTGGTGATTGATAAGAATAATAATATATATGTTTTAGATTACAAAACAGGAAAATCGACCAAACAAGAGATTGCAAATTATAAGTCACAGGTTTTAAATTATATGAATATTTTAAAAGATGTTTTTGGTCAATGTAATTTATTGGGTTTTTTATATAACGTTAATACAAAAGAGGTCATTAAAATTGAGCAAAGCTTATTTGATTGATAGCTCAAGTAATTTGATAGAAGACTTATCAAATTTAATTTTGAATGAAGACTTAAAGCAAATTACCGTAATTTTTCCAAATAGAAGGCCAACTATTTACCTCTCTAAATCGCTTGCAAGCAAAAAAAAGAATGCTTTGAGTTTTATAGAACTTTTTTCAATTGATGATTTTGTAGATAGAATTTACGAACTTCATAGCGATATAGTTTATCCTGAAATTTCAACACTCGAAGCTGTTTTTTTACTATATGAGCTTAACCAGAAAGCTTCTTTTGTAAATACTAAAAGCATTGATTACTTTTGGACCTGGGGTTATAAGTTATACTCTGATTTTGAAGAGTTATATTTAGAACAAGTTGATATTTCAAGTATAGATTATTTATTGCAAAGTTATTTACCTGATAACCTGATAAATTTTAATGATAGATTTACAAGATTTTCTTATATTTATAAAACTTTTTATGAAAAATTAAACGAAAATGGTTTTTGCACAAGATCTGTAAAGTATAAAAAAGCTTCATTGTTTTCAAAGGATTATAAACAAGAAAATACAGAAAGTATAATTTTTGCCGGATTTTATGATTTAACAAAAACTGAGCAAGAGCTTTTTAAAAATATGCTTGAATCTTTTAATGGTATTTTTATTTCGAAATATGGTCCAAAAATAAAAGATTTGTTAATAAAGCTAAACATTAAAAACATTGAAGAAAAAGCATCATACAATAAAAAAACCAGGTATCATTTTATTAAAGCGCCTTATTTGCATAACGAGATTTTTAAGTTAAAAGAGCTAAAAGAAGAACTAAATGGTTTTAGAGATGATGATTTAATTGTACTTTCAAGCGAAAATTATCTTTTTGCCTTACTTCATAATTGTCTGGATCCAAAATCGGATGTTTTTAACATTTCAATAGGGTATCCTCTATCAAGAACACCAATAATATCTCTTCTTGATAAGCTTTTAAACCTCCATAAAAAAGCAACAAGTTCTATATACATAAGCGACTATGTAAATGTAATTTCACATCCTTATATAAAAAGCTTAAGGCTTGGCAGTACAGATATTGCAGCTAAAATTTATGCTTACAGTATAAAAAGTTTCTTTTTAAATAACACCAGATCTTTTGTAGAGCGAAAAGACTTAGAAGATAAACAATTGATTTTAGACTCTATAGACAAGCTTAAACAACAGGGTTTTGAGATTTCATACAGTGAGTTTTTGGATTTTGTAAAACTTATAAATCTCTATATTGTAGATAATTTTTTAAATATTAAAAATATAGGTGATTTTTTAGATAAAGTTGTTGATTTAATAGATTTTTTACAAAACAACTCCAATGCAGGTCTGCATGCAATTGAATCAAAATATATTGAAAGAACTTTAGAAATTCTAGATGAACTTTCAAATTTGAATATAAAAAAATATAAACTGGATTCTTCTTCGAGCTATTTTAATTTACTTAAAAATTTTATCAAAACAAAGAATGTTTCTTTTCCTTCAAGTCCAACTCAGGGTTTTCAAATACTCGGTAGTTTGGAGACCAGAAATTTGACATTCAATCGAGTTTTTTACCTGGGTGCAAACGAAGGTATAATGCCAAATATACCAAAACAAGACACAATTCTAACTGATAATATCAGGAAATTTCTTGGCCTTTCGACGTCAAAAGACAGGCTTGATATGCAAAAGTACAATTTTTTTAATCTGATCTATAGCGCAAACGAAGTGTATTTCTTTTACGAAACCGCACAGGATAAAAATAAATCAAGGTTTTTAGAAAGCATTTTCTGGGATATACAAAAACAGGAAAAACGTCTGGACCTACCACAAGAAGAGGACGCGTTGATGGAGGTTACATTTGCTCAAGGAAAACCGCTGATTATAGAAAATTCTCAAAAAGTTAGTCAAATTTTAAATGGAGATAATTTTTATTTTTCTGCTTCAGCTATTGATACTTTTTTAAGTTGCAAGGCAAAGTTTTATTTTTCACATATTTTAAAATTAAAAGAAACTTCATATGAAGAAAATTTGGATCCAATGTCCATAGGCACTATATCTCATAAAGTTTTATATGAATATTTTAAGGATTACAAAGGTAAAGAATATAACCCAGGAAATTTACATAGTGAGTTTAAAAAAATAGATGCAATTATAGATAACCATATTCAATCACCTTCAAAATATGTATTTTTACAAAAGGAACAGATGAAATATGCAATAAGACGTTTTTTTGAGCGTAATTTTGACAGTATAAAGCAAAGGATTGTGCTACAATTAGAATTTCCGTTGCACATGAAATTAAATATTAATAACATAAATTATCGCATAACTGGCATACTTGATAAAATAGATAGTATAAATGGCACAGTTGTAGTTGTTGATTATAAAACAGGAATGCCAAAAGAACCAAATGTTGATTTTGTGCCAACAAAGGAAAATAGAGACCAATGGTTCAGCAAAATAAAGTCTTTTCAGCTGCCATTGTATGGACTTTTGATTAAAAAAAATTTTACTGTAGAAAATATTAGATTTGAATTTTGGAGCCTAAAGGAATCCAAAATCATATCTTTTGAAATTACCAATAAACAGCTTGAAGTCTACGAAGAAGCTTTAAAAATCATTATAGATGAGATTTTATTTTGCAAGTATTTTGATTGTACAGATGAAAATATTGAAAGCAAATGCAGTAATTGTCCATACAAAGTAATCTGTTCACGTCAATTTGTTACAAGAAGCTGGTAATATTTTTTTGCTATTAACAAAAAAATGCGTTAGTATGATGAAAGATGATTTCAGTATAACTAAAAAAAGCCAGTTGCAAAATTACCAAATGAAAGCTACTTAACATTATGCTAAATATGCTAAAAAGTCAGCAAAGATAGCAAATTTAAGCTTTTTTGCAAAAATTTACCACATATGTTACTTCTATGCCCTTTTGTGTACCAAATAGTTTTTCATACATAGAACAAAACTCAAAAAATTTAGATTTTGCACAAAAAGTAGTCTGGTTGGTATATCTAGCTCCACTTTTTTTGTGCGAGTGCAAGAAATCTTTGACGCTTTTGTAGTAAACTGTGTATTGCACCATTTTGCAATCAAAACCTAAGTTTTCGTAAAAAAGCTTATCTTTTAAATCAAGGACGCTGCCAAATCCTGTAATTTTTGAAATTTCGTGCATTTGCCAAAATGTGCCTTTTGAAAAAACGCTAAAGAACATATTTTTTTTATCTTTCAGTAAATCTAGAAGTTTTGGTATCGAATTTTCTGGATTTGAAAACCACTGAAAAACAGAAGAGCTTATGATTAAATCAAATGTATTTGAAGCAAATGGCAGATTTTCACCATCAGCTACAATGCTGTATTTTTTTGGATGATTTTTTTTAAATAGATGAGCCATATTTAAAGATAAATCTATACCGATATAGTTATTATAAGAAAATTTTATTAAATTTGCAAGTTTCCCATCGCCTACGCCAATTTCAAGTATATTACCAAAAAAATCACTTTCTATCATAAAAGTGAGACTTTTTGCTATCTCATTTTGAAGCTCACTAAAGCCTGAGTATGATTTTGAAGCCTTATCAAATGATCGCTTAATATAGTTTTTTGATAATATGCTCAATTAAAACCTCACTAAAAAAATGGTTTGAATCTATAATTATTGGGTTTTTGCAAATATCAAAACAAGCACCAGAAAGCTTCAAAAAATCATGCTTTGCGCATACGCAAAAGTAATTTTCTTTTTTCTCAAACTTTTCTACTCTTGATGTTTTTAAGAATTCCAGGCCTTCTTTTAAACTATCTGGTATGAAACTATCTGGTATGACTTTAGTATAATTAACAGCACCGATATTTTTTAAAAACTCGCTTACAACTTTTGATTTATCCCTTTCAAAAGCCAAAATCATTCTATCCAATATTCTTTTGTTAACAAAATCACAAAAATACAAAAAAGGTGCAAGAAGCAAAACTTTTTTTGCCTTTACATAAAATGAATATTTAAGTATCAGATGGGCACCAAGTGACCAGCCGATTAGCAAATTATCTTCTAAACTTAAAATATCAGATATTTGATCAGGTCTAAAATCAACAAATGGAATAAAAAACTGTGATTTTTGAGGTATTTTATCAAAAATTTCCCTAAATCCTGCCCATCCAGAAATAAATGTCATAAAGTATTTCCAAGATAAAAAAATGCATCTTTTATTAGTTCTAAGTCATTATCATCCAAATCTGCTCTTAGTGATATTCTGAGTCTTGAGGTATTTTTAGGTACGGTTGGCGGTCTTATTGCACCTACAAATACGCCTTTTTCTAAAAGAATTTTTTGAGCAACCAAAACAGCTTTATTTGTTTTTAAAATTACTGGTATTATTTGAGATATTGAATTTCCTACATCAAATCCGAGATTTTTCAAAAAATGTCTTACATTATCAGACATCAAAATTAATTTTTCACCAAGATGAGGGTTTTTTAAAATGTAATTTATACTTGCGAGATTTGCTCCAATAACAGCTGGTGGCAGTGAAGTTGAAAATATAAAACCTCTTGCAGTGTTTATTAAGTAATCTATTATATCTTCGCTTGATGCTACATATGCACCAAAACTACCCAGTGCTTTGGAAAATGTACCCATATGGATGTCAATTTCGCCTGACAGGCCTTCTTTGTAGGCATATCCCCTACCCTCTCCGAAAATGCCCGTTGCATGCGCTTCATCTACAATTGTGAGTGCTTCGTACTGCTTTGAGAGTCTTACTATTTCTTTTAAGGGAGCAGCATCGCCATCCATGCTAAAAATAGTATCAGTTATTATTATTTTATTTGATGTATCTTTTTTTAGGAGGTTTTCTAACATTTGCATATCAAGGTGAGCGTATCTGTAAAATTTTGCACCAGACAGCAACATTCCATCTATAATGCTTGCATGATTAAGTTTGTCACAAAAAATAGTTGCATTTTTTGCCAATGCTTGAAGAAGTGAAATATTTGCTACATATCCACTGTTTAAAACTAAAGCTTTTTGTGTATGTTTAAAATTGGCAACTGCTTCTTCCAGTTTTGCATATATTTCATAGTTTCCGCTTACAATTCTTGATGCACCAGATGAACACCCATAATTTTTTATAGCTTCAATTGAGTATTGTTTTAAAAAATCATTTTCTGCAAGACCTAAATAGTTGTTTGATGAGAGATTTAAAACTTTTAGACCATTTAATTCAATGTATTTATTTGCATGATTGCTTATTTTAGGTATTGTGCGATATTGGTCGTTGAATTTTATGTGGTTTAAGTTTTGCTTGACTAAATCCAAAACACTCATTTTTTAAATTGTTAAGTTTAATAAATTAACATATTGACAATTAATTCTTTTACACTAATATATTAGCAATGTCAAGTTTTTAAGGAGGATTAATTCATGGATTATCCTATATGGCATCCATGCTCGCAGATGAAAGATCATGAAGTATACCCAATTATTCATATCAAAAAAGCTAAAGGCGTTTATCTATACGATGAGAAAGGTAATTCTTATATTGATGGGATATCTTCTTGGTGGGTAAATTTATTTGGACACTCAAATAAGCGTCTAAATAATGCTATAAAAAAACAGCTTGAAGTTTTAGAACAGGTAATATTCGCAGGATTTACGCATGATAGGGCACTTGAGCTTAGCCAAAGATTATTAAAAATTGTCCCTAAAAACCTTAAAAAGATTTTTTTTGCAGAAATTGGTTCATCAGCTGTAGAAATTAGTTTAAAATTAAGCCATCATTATTTTAAAAATATTGGAATTAAAGGCAAAAATAAGTTTGTTTATTTGGAAAATGGCTATCATGGTGAAACACTTGGTGCGCTTTCTGTAATGGGTGAGCCTCTATACAAGAATGCCTACGAAGATATTTTGATAAAAAATATAATGGTTGAGTTTCCAAACTGTTACAGATGCCCATTTGGCAAGACAAGAAACAATTGCGATGTAGAGTGCTTTAGTTTTATGGAAAAAACACTTTCAAGCAAAGCAGATTGTGTAGCTGGAGTTATTGTTGAACCACTTGTTCAATTTGCAGGCGGTTTTAAGATGTATCCTTCAAAATACTTATCAAAGTTAAGAGAGTTAACAAAAAAACTCAATATACATTTGATACTTGATGAGATTGCAACAGGTTTTGGAAGGACTGGTACCATGTTTGCACTTGAGCAAGCGCAAATTGAACCTGATTTTTTATGTTTATCAAAAGGCATTACTAGCGGTTATTTGCCATTATCTGTTGTACTTACTACAGATGAAATATATAATGCTTTTTATGATGATTATAGTAAAGGAAAGAATTTTTTACACTCACACAGTTATGATGGCAATGCACTTGCATGTGCTTGCGCCTGCGAAACGCTAAATATATTTGAAGATGAAAATGTCCTTGAAAATAATAAAAAGAAATACACCCTAATGAGACAATTAATCGAAAATTACTTTAAAGATTTTGATTTTGTCGGTGAAATCAGGCATACTGGATTTATTAGCGCTATTGAGTTTGTAAAAGATAAGTACACAAAAATGCCAATTGATTCATCAATTAGATTTGGTTTTAAGATTTATAGAAAAGCACTTGAAAAAGGTGTATTGCTTAGAAATTTAGGTGATTTAATTTACTTTTTGCCCCCTTATGTTATAGACAATTCTCAAATAGAGCAATTAGTTGAAAGTGCCTATTTTGCAACAAAAGAGGTTATAGATGAAAATTTTTGTTAGCGGTACAAATACAAATGTAGGAAAGACGCATTTTTGCGCTTTGCTTTCTAAATATTACAAAAACATGAAAAAAAGTGTAATTTATATAAAAATTATTCAAACAGGCTACCCGGATGATGACGATGCAAAATCCGTATATGAAGCCAGTAAAGTTAAAACACAGACCTTGCTATTTGGTAAAGAGCCTGTGGCACCGTATTTTTTGTATGAAAATTTTCCTATGGATTTTGTAATAGATAAGATAAACAAAAGTAAGGCAGATGTGGTTATAATTGAAGGATCTGGAGGGTTGCTTGTGCCACTTGATAAATCTCATACATTTGCAGATCTGGTTAGCTTGCTTAACTTAGAAACAATTATAGTTGTACCAAATAAATTGGGGTGTATTAATGATACACTGCTGAATTTGTACTATTGCAAAACAAAAGGTATAAATTTAAAAGGTTTTGCTTTAAATGATTACTTCTTTGATGGCAATGATAATTTTGTTGCGCTTCAAGATTTGACAAATTATGCTTTTAGATATAAATTTAAAACTGAACTGGAGGTTTTATGAATTTCCCAAAAATGCGACCCAGAAGACTAAGAAAAAATCAATATATAAGGGATTTGGTCAGACAAACAAGCTTAAGCGCAGATGATTTTATGTATCCAATTTTCGTTACATACGAAGATCATAAAAGACCCATACAATCTATGCCTGGTATTTTTCAGTTACCTTTAGAAGAAGCTAAAAAAGAAGCTAAAGAGGCATTTGATATTGGTATAAAATCGGTTATTTTGTTTGGCATACCACAAAAAAAAGATGAGTTTGGAAGCTGTGCATACGATGAAAATGGCATTATTGTAAAGGCAATTAAAGAAATAAAAGATTTTGTACCAGACCTTATAGTTGCTGCTGATGCGTGTTTTTGCGAATACACAAGCCATGGTCATTGCGGTGTGATTGATAAAAATGGTTATTTGCTAAACGATGAAACGCTTGAGCTTTTAAAAAAAGAAGCCTATGTATATGCTAAGGCAGGCGCAGATATAATAGCGCCATCTGGTATGATAGATGGAATGGTAGGAGCAATTAGAGAAGCTCTTGATGAAAACAACTTTAAAGATACAATTATTATGGCATATTCTGCAAAGTACGCTTCAAGCTTTTATGGTCCATTTAGAGAAGCAGCTCAATCAGCTCCTGCTTTTGGAGATAGAAAGTCTTATCAGATGGATTATGCAAATGCTTATGAAGCCATTAAAGAAATTGAACTTGATATAGAAGAAGGTGCAGATATTATAATGGTTAAGCCTGCTTTGAGTTATCTGGATATTATAAGAATGGTTAAAGATCGTTTTTTTTATATGCCTCTTGCTGGATACAGTGTAAGCGGTGAATATTCTTTAATAAAAGCAGCTGCCCAGATGGGCTGGGTTGATGAGCAAAAAATTGTTGATGAAGTATTAACATCCATTAAAAGAGCTGGTTGCGACATTATAATCACATATTTTGCTAAAGAGTGGATAAAAAATAATAGTTTGCTTAAGATATAATTTATAAAGGGAGGTTTTAGAAATGAGATTTTTTAAAAAACTGTCATTGTTAATTGTGTTAGCCGTTTTTTTAAGCGTTAATGCGTATGCTCAAACAATTAGCCTGCCAAATTTTACACCTATTGCTGAAAAAGTTCTACCTGCTGTTGTAAACATCAGCACAACGCAGGTGGTTAAAGGGAGCGTAAATCCTTTTGGAGAAATGTTTTCTAATAGCCCATTTAATGACTTTTTTAAACATTTTTTTCAAGGATTTCAGCGAAATTACAAAGCTCACTTTTTAGGTTCTGGTTTTATCATTTCAAGTAATGGGTATATTTTAACAAACTATCATGTAGTAAAAAATGCTACTGATATCAATGTAACATTAAACACCAATGAGATATATAAGGCTAAAATTGTAGGTTATGATCCTGAAGTTGATATAGCCCTTTTAAAGATTAACCCAAGAAGGCCATTACCAACGCTTGAACTTGGAAATTCAAATAAAATGGAAATCGGTCAATGGGTTTTGGCTGTTGGAAACCCATTCGGTTTAAGTGGTACTGTGACATCAGGTATAATTAGTGCAAAAGGCAGGGTCATCGGTGAAGGCCCCTTCGATCATTTTATACAGACAGATGCTGCAATAAACCCTGGTAACTCTGGTGGTCCACTTGTAAATATGGATGGTAAAGTAATAGGTATGAATACAGCTATTATTGCTTCGGGTCAGGGTATTGGTTTTGCTATACCATCCGATACAATAAAGTATGAACTGCCATATTTAATGAAAGGTGAAGTACCAAAAAGAGGCTGGCTTGGTGTTGGTATACAACTATTAACTCCAGAAGTAGCAGATTTACTGAAACTTAAAAGCTTAAATGGAGCTATAGTAAATGAAGTATTTAAGAATTCACCTGCTGCAAAAGCTGGAATTGAGCCAGGTGATGTTATAGTTTCAATGAATGGTAAAAGCATTTATGCGCCAGACTTACCATATGATATAGCTTTTACAAAACCTGGGACCAAGGTAGAGCTAGGTATCATTAGAAACGGAAAGGAAATAACTAAAACAGTTATTCTGGGTCAGCGTCCACAAAAAGAAAATCAAGAACAATTAGAAACCCAGCCTAGCGTACAAAGCAGCGCATATAATACACCATATGGTTTTAGCATTGCAGCCATTAACCCCAATTTAGAAAAAATGTATAACTTAAAACAACAAAAAGGTGTTGTAATAACATCTGTTGATCCAAATTCATTTGCTGCACTTGCTGGAATCAAACCTGGTGATGTGGTAATTAAACTTGATAATGAAAATGTGTATTCAGTTGAGCAGTTTAAAAACATACTAAAACAAAAACCTAACGAAAATGTTATAAGTATGCTGTTAAAACGTGGTGAATCTACACTATTTGTAACTATTCAGAAAAGTTAATTTTAAAAGGAGAGTTTTTTAAAGCTCTCCTTTTTTTGAGGTATTTATGGATATAAATAATAAAATAGAAAATATAAGTGCTTTGAGTACGGCTGGTGTTATTAATTTAGATGACTATAAAGGTAAAAAAAATATTGTTTTGTATTTTTATCCAAAAGACAACACAACAGGTTGCACAAAAGAAGCTATGGATTTTAATGCTCACTTAAGTGAGTTTGAGGCTTTAGATACAGTTGTTATTGGGGTCAGTATAGATACTATTGATTCTCATAAAAAATTTGCATCTAAGTACGATTTAAAATTTCCACTCATTACTGATTCTGATAAAATATTAGTTGAACTATTTAATGTAATAAAACCAGAAAGCAAAAGAGGCTCTGCGAGACGAACTACTTTTTTGATTGACAAAAATCTTAATATAGTTTACGTATGGCGTAATGTAAAAGTTTCAAATCATGCTCAAGCGGTTATAGACAAAATTAAAGAGCTAAAATTATAACTTAATGATTAAAGCCTCTTCATTGCAATCTGGAAATAAAGGGCACTTTATACAGTCTTCCCATATTTTCTTTAAAGGGAGGTCTTTTTTGTTAATAAGCGCAAAACCCATTTTTTTAAAAAATTCAATTTGAGTTGTAAGTGCAAATACTTTTTCTATACCTAATGCTTTAGCTTCTTCTAGTTCTTTTTCTACTAATTTTCTACCAAGCCCTTGTTTTTGATAATTTTCATCTATTGTAATAGTGCGAATTTCTGCTAAATTAGGATAAAAAATACGCAGACTGCTTGTTGCTATTACTTTTGAACCATCTTTTGCAATAAAAAATTCCCTTATGCGTTCAGCTATATCTTCAATGGGTCTTGGCAAGACTACATGAGTTTTAACAAATTTATCAATTAGATTTTTCATTTGAGCGCAATCAGATATTGTTGGTTTTACTATTTCAATCATAGCCTTACCTTAAGTGCCTGAGCATGCGCAAATAAACCTTCGTATTCAGCAAATTCTATGGCAAATGGTGCGTCTTTTTTCATTGACTCATAGCTGTAATGTACTATGCTGCTTTTTTTCAAAAAGGTTTCAGCAGATAAAACGCTTGAGAACTTTGCTGTTTGAGATGTAGGCAATGTATGGTTTGGACCTGCAACATAATCTCCTAGCGTTTCACATGAGTAATCTCCAATAAATATTGCACCAGCATTTTTAAATGAATTCATAAAAATATATGGATCTTTTACTTGAAGTTCTAAGTGCTCTGGTGCAATTTCATCAATTATGCAACCTGCAAGATCCCTGGTAGATTTAATAAATAGGGCATTTAAAGCAGATTTTGAAGTTATATTGCTTCTATTTGTTAATTTTGAAAGCTCAAAAAATTTTTCACTAATTTTTTTTATACATTCATCATTAAAACTTAAATAATACACTTTTGCGTTTATATCGTGTTCTGCTTGAGATAATAAATCATATGCAGCGTATAATTTTTCGCAATTATCTGCTACAATCATTACCTCAGATGGTCCCGCAATCGAGTCTATGCCTACTTCTCCATAAACCAATTTTTTTGCAAGAGCAACATAAATATTTCCAGGACCAGCTATAACATCCACTTTTGGTATACTTTGCGTACCATATGCTAATGCAGCTATAGCCTGAGCACCACCAACTTTAAAGACATTTTTAATATCATATAATTTTGCAATATAAAGCAATAACTCATTTATATAACCATCTTGAGCAGGAGTGCAAATATTTATTTCTTCTACGCCAGCCACATATGCAGGTATTATTGTCATAAGCGCAGTTGAGGGATAAAAAGCTTTTCCACCTGGTATATATAGTCCCGCTTTTTTTACGCTTGTTATTCTTGTACCCAAAATTATACCGTTTTGCTCTATAATACAGGTTTTTGGTAAAAAAGCTCTATGAAAGTTTTCTATTTTTTCTTTTGCATATAAAATTATATCTTTTTGTTTTTGTGTTATATTATTAATAGCTTGTTCAAATTCATAATCACTGACCTTTATATTATTATGATTTGCATTGAAATTATCGAATTTCTGGCAATATTCAAATAAAGCTTCATCTTTTTTTTCTTTAATATCTTTTATAATTTGTCTAACTGTGTTTTCTTGTTCTTCATAATTATTTTGTTTTAAGTATGATTTAAGTTTTTCAATATCGTCTTTTGTGTTAATTTCAAGATAGTTCATAATTTGCTCCTACAATAGTTTTAAAATATTATATGCAATTTCTTTTTTAGTCATAAAAGGTAAATGTTCTATTTTGCCATCCTTAAATATTATTGTTACTTCGTTATTTAAACTCCCAAAACCTATATCTTTTCTGGAAACATCATTTAAAACAATAAATTCTAACCCTTTTTTGTCTATTTTTGCTTTTGCATTTTCTATTAAATCATTTGTTTCTGCTGCAAAACCAATTAACTTGATATGAGGATACTTTTCTTTTAGGGTTTTTGATATATCAGGATTTTGGACAAGTTCTAATATAAACGTGTCCTTATTTTGTCTTTTAATTTTGTAATTGCTTGTCTGCTTTGGTTTAAAATCGGAAACAGCGGCAGCCATAATTACATATGTGTCTTGTTTGCTTTTTTGTATTTGAGTATCAAGTGCATTTAGCATTTCTAAGGCAGTTTTTACATTTATGCGGTTAACACCGAAAGGTGTTTCTAAATTAGAAGGGCCGCTTATTAATATGGATTCTGCACCCATATTAAAAGCCATTTGAGCCAATGCAAAACCCATTTTACCACTTGAATAATTACTAATAAAGCGAACAGGATCAATTTCTTCTCTTGTAGCTGAAGCAGTTGTAATAATTGTTTTTCCCTTAAGCGATTTTTCAAAAAATACTGATTCAATACAATCTTTTATTTCTTCTACTGATGCTATATGACCTCTACCAACACTATTGCAAGCAAGCTCTCCTACCGTAGGTTCAACAAAAATAAAGCCACGTTTTTTTAGCAAAGCAATATTTTCTTGCGTTGCGGTATTTTCATACATTTTTGTGTTCATAGCTGGTGCAATAATTTTTGGTTTATCGCTTGCAAGTGTAGCCAGACTTACCGGGCAATCTGCAATTCCGTAGGCAATTTTTGCTATAATATTTGCTGTTGCTGGTACAATGGCGATTGCATCTGCCCAATTTGCAAGTTCTATATGAGAAATGCCAAGAAAGCTGTTTTCTTGCATAACATCAGTGTAAACTTTATTTGAGCTTAAAGACTCAAAGAGGATGCTTGATATAAATCCTTGAGCTTCTTTTGTCATGGCGACCTTTACTTCAAAGTTTTCTTTTCTTAAAGACCTAATAAGTTCGCAAGCTTTGTAAATAGCAACTGACGCACTAACGCCAATTAGTATTTTTTTGCCTTCAAACATTTTTAACCTCGGATTCAAGCAAATTGAGAATTTCTGGGAGTAATTGCTTTTTTCTGGATAAAACACCTGGCAGGTAATAAACGCCTTCTTCTATTTTTTTGAAAGGCAGTTTTTTTTCTATCGGGTGATTCGAAGTAATAAGTATGCTATTTGCAGATATTATATCGCTAACAAGCAGCATTGTCCAATCAAGATTTTTTTCTTGTTTTTGCAATTGTATCTGACTAATCAATTTTTCTTTAATTTGATCCAATGCATTTAAATTTGTTGTTTCAACTTGAGATATGCCAAATTTCAAACCAAACTCTTCATATGGTTTAAAATCACTATCTAAAATATCTTTTGGGTTTCTTGTAGTTATATCGTCTGATTGGGCAAATAGTGCTTTTGTATAATCTATTGTGTCAACTTGAGCAATCACTGAAAGCTCGTCAATAACTCTTAAATCAATATCAGTGGTTGTTGGTGATTTTCCCCCAACCGTATCTGATAAAATACCAGAAAGCAGCACAATTGCTATTTGTCTTGGTATATCAATATTGTAAAACTTATAAAGCTCGCTTACAAGTGTGCAGGTTGAGCCAACAGGTTTTGCATAGAAAAATATTGGATAGGTGGTTTTTATGGGGGATAATCTGTGGTGATCAATAATTTCTAATATCGTTGCAGTCTCAATTCCGTCTACTGCCTGATTTTGTTCGTTGTGATCAACTAAAATGACTTTGTTTGAGAATTTTTTTATCACATCAGACCTTGTAATTATGCCAGTCAATTTATTATTATCTACTACGCTTAATGCACGGTTTGTGTCTTCAAGTAATAATTCTTTTGCTTTTTCAATATACTCAGTAGAGTTTACATATTGGGCATTTTTGCTTGCAAAACTGTTTACCGGAACAGACAGTATAATTTTATGTAGTGTTTGAGAAGTGTCTAGAGAACTTACATATACATTACCTTTAAAATTAGAAAAATCAATTGCTTCTAACTCACTTTTTGTTTTAATACCAGTTATTACGATTGTATGAGCTTTGTTTTCTATAGCGTATTTTAGTATTTTTAGTCTTTTGCCAACAATAAGTACCACTTTGGAAATATCTAATTTATCAACAAATTCTTTAAAATTTTCAAAAGGCATTGCACCAACAACAATTTGAGCTTCAACCGGACCTTTTTTCCCTGTTTTATACAAATAGCCAGGCAAAACTTTTTCAAAATTTTCAATGTTTAGTGTGTATGTGAGCCTTTGGTTTATTGTGTTCATAAAGAAATTTGAAATTTCAAAAACACTAACTATACCTTTAAAATTGTTTTGTTCATCCACAACAGGCAACACACGTATATTTTTATTTTTTATATTATCCATTACTTCAAAAAGCGGTGCATTTTCGTTTACGCTAAAAACATTTTTTGTCATTACATCTTTTACTTTAGGGTATATATCTTTTATTAAAACGGGGGGATTTAAATTAAGGTTTTTAAACACAAACGATGTTTGTTTATTTAAGTTACCGCACCTTGCACTTATATAGTTATTTTGATTGTCTATTTGATTTTTTAAATAGGCATAAGCAAAAGCTGCGCAAACACTATCTGTATCTGGATTTTTATGACCTATTACGAAAATATCGCTCAATTTAACCCCCCCCTTAGGATATGCTTTAATAAATTGTTCAATATTCTAGCTGTAGCCCCCCAAATAATTTCGGATTTATATTCTATCAAATATGTAGTAAAAATTCTACCTTTATATTCGAATTGTTGAAGCTTTAATGGGTATTTATTTATCAAAAAATCTAAAGGTACGCTAAAGACATAATCCACTTCGCTTTTATTTATGCAAAAATTATTATTTTTTAAAATACCTACAAATGGATAGACAATAAAATTTGAACTAAATGTAACTGTTGGTTCAATCTGACTCACAATTTCAATATTTTTATGGTCTATACCTATTTCTTCGCAAGTTTCTCTTATTGCTGTAAATTTGACATTTTTGTCTTGAGGTTCTTTTTTACCTCCAGGGAATGCAACTTGAGCAGAGTGAATCGACCCATCATCAATGCGTTTTATAAAATATATTTCCCAATTATCTTTTTTGTAAAAAGGTATCAAAACACCTGCTATGATACCGTCAGATTTTATTTTTTTTACAATTTTTATATTTTTTAGTATATTTATATCAAACATTTACATAAAGATCTTTTATAGCCTCTTCTAAATAGTTATATTTGAATTTGAAACCTGTTGATAAAATTTTACTTATATCAACTCTGCTACCTTCCAAAAGTATGTTGGCCATTTCTCCGTATAAGCTTTTTAATACAAAAGATGGGACATTAAATGGCCAAAATGGTTTATGAAGCACTTTTGCAATTGTTTGCATGAATTCTTTGTTTGTTTTTTGATCCATACTTGAACAATTGTATGCACCACTTAAATTTTCATCTTCAATAGCTTTTAGATAAATGTTTACCAAATCATCAATATGAATCCATGTTACGTATTGTTTGCCACTGCCAAGTGCACTTGCAACACCCATTTTTATGGGCTTTATTATTTTACTTAGCGCTCCGCCGTCTTTGTCTAAAACCATAGAGGTTCTTAGTTTAACTACCCTTGTGTTTAATAGTTGAAATTGATCGATTGACGATTCCCAGTTTTTACAAACATTTCCTAAAAAATCATCTCCAAAAGGGTCAGTTTCTTTAAATATATGGTTGGATGTCACAGCACCATAACAGCCTACAGCAGACGCACTTACTATACATTTAAAACTTTTGTTTATTTTTTTTGCTGTATTAAATAAAAGATTAGCAGAATTTACTCTACTATCTAAAATAAGTTGTTTTTGATTTTTGCTCCATGGTTTTTCACCAATATTGGCGCCAGCTAGATGCACAATGCAATCAGATTCTTCTATAGCTTTGATATCAATCTGATTTTGCTCTATATTCCATGTATAAACTTTGTAATTTGAATTTTCCTGTTTTCTACTAAGTATAGCAACACTGTGACCTTTTTGATCTAAAATTTTAGATAATTTTCTCCCTACAAGACCAGTGCCACCTGTAATTAATATATTCATAAATATCCCCTATTTTACTAAAATGGGAAGCTCTTTTTCAACTTCAAAATATACAAGCGCTTTTTCTTGTGCTAAAACCTCTGGATCATCGTATTTATGACGCAACATTTCGTTAATTTTATTTTGATCTTTTTCTTCTTTTATTTTTTTTAGGTAAAATCTTTTTCCCTGGTAGTTTTCCTGTAAAAACATATACGCTGCTTTTGGGTTTGATTGAATATTTGCGTAACTGAGTTTATTTAACATAATAAAAGCAATCGTTTTTTCATCAATTACAAATGGTTTTGCATAAAGTGCTATATCAACATTTCCAGAAGAATCAGCAGTTGCAAGTATACCAGTACCTTTAGCATTTTCAAAAAACTCTTTTAAATTCATAAATACCTCCATCATTTTAATTATAATTTACAGTCTTAATTTTATAAGTCAAGCTATTCAAGCTTTATTAAATTTTTTAACAAATCTTATTTGCCAGATGTAATAAATTAGCGGTATAACAATAAGTGTTAATGCAGTTGATATAAACGTACCAAAAACAAGAGATATAGCAAGTCCTCCAAACACAGGGTCTGTAATCATTATTGCAGAACCAAAAACTATTGCCAGAGCAGTTAATAGAATTGGTCTAAACCTAACAGCTCCTGCTTCGATAAGAGAATCCTCAAGAGAATTACCTTTTGACATATAATCTAGCATAAAATCTATCAAAAGCAGCGAATTTCGCACAACTATTCCAGCTAAAGCAATGACACCTATCATTGAAGTTGCACTAAAATACTGATTTAAAAGCCAGTGGCCCCAGAAAACACCTATAAGTGTCAAAGGAATTGGTATCATAATTATAAAAGGCATCATAAATGATTTGTAGTATGCAACTAAAATTAGATAAATAAATAAAAGCGCAACAATAAATGCCCCACCTAAGTCTCTAAATACATCCAGTGTAAGACGCATTTCTCCGCCCCAAAGGATTTGATAGTGACTGATATCGTGAGGCTGAGATTGATTTAACCCTAGATTGGCAGTTGTCAATTTTATGCCATTTGGCAGTATATGGTTATCGAGCCAATTGTTGAGTGTTAATACAGCATAAATTGGGCTTGACCTTAAAAGATCACCTTCAATATAAACTACATTATGCTGATCTTTACTAAATATTGGTTTGTTTGCTAGGGTTTTTTCCACATGTGCAATACTTGATAATGGTACACTTTGACTATTTGGAAGTGTAATTTGCAAATCCATAATTTGAGTAAGGCTTGATCTATCAGATTTTTTTAGTTTGATAATAATATTGTGCGGTTCCTGAGCGGAATTTGAATGTAAGCTCGTTACATCAAGACCATTTACCAAAGCATTTATTTGGCTTGCTACAGCGTAATCATTCAATCCCATCAATGCAATTTTTTTCTTATCAAGAATAATCTTATACTCGACTACATTTTGGCCAACAGAATCATCTACGTTAGAGATACCGTAAATTTTTTTAAAATCCTGTTTTATATAATGTGCACTCAAGCGCGCTACATTATAATCAGGTCCATAAAGTTCTGCAAGTACCTGAGCTTGTACTGGGGGTCCAGGTGGTTCTTCAAAAAGCTTTATACGTGTCCCCTCATATTGCTTTTCAAGAGGTTCAATTTGTTTGTATACTGCCTGAGCTATCTGGTGAGAAGTTTTGTTGCGTTTTTGTTTAGATATCAAATTTACCCTGATTTGAGCTAAATTACTTGCCTTTCTAAAGGAATCGTTTCTAACTAATGCAGCAAAATCTGGTGGTGCAGTTTCCCCTAAAAATACTTGATAGTTTGTAATATATGGGTTTTTTGCAAGTTTATCGCATACTGCTTGAGTTATTTTTTGTGTAAATGCAATTGAAGAGCCATCTTTAGCATCTACTTCTATTAAAAAAGTGTTTGTATTGTCGTTAGGCAACATTTTTACACCGACACCAAAAGTGCTTAAAGGTCCATTTAATCCTTGAGGTCTTACAAATTGCCAAGCAGGCAAAAGCAAGCTTATAAATAATGCCACAAGAACAATCCCTAAAAATATATTTCTTTTTACTCTAGATGTAATTAAAGGTGTGATTGTTTTTACATAAGCTTTATGTAAAAAATTTTTATGTTCTTTTGCTTTTGATGAGTATACTTCTTTTTTTAAAAAAATATTTGAAGCCCACGGGACAACAATATATGAAATAAGCAAAGATGTAACCATAGCAATCGGTACATTTATAGGGATTGGTCTCATAAAAGGACCCATCATTCCACCAACAAAAGCCATTGGTACAAATGCTAGAATAACTGCAACTGTAGCAATATTTGTAGGATTTCCTATTTCATTTGTAGCAAGTATTAAAGATTCCTTGAAGTCTTTTACAGGACAACAGCTTATGTGTCTGTGAATATTTTCTATAACAACAATTGCAGCATCAACAAGTAAACCAAGTGATAGTATAAGTGCAAATAATGTAATTCTATTAATGCTTTGCCCTATAAGCCAACCAATACCGAGCACCACAAATACTATTAAAGGTATTGTTACTGTTACAATTCCAGCTTCTTTATATCCCAAAAAAAATAGCAAAATAACAACAACTACCAAGATTGATATTCCAAGATGCTCAATTAGTGTATTCACGGCATTATTTGCTTTTTGACCATCATTTTTTGTTATAGTAACGTTTATATTCTCTGGTAGTGCTTCTTTTTCAAATCTATTAAGTTTTTCTTTTATTTGATTTGCAACAACCACTGCGTTACTGCCTGCCCTTTTGGCTAAAGCTATTGTAACAGCTGATTGAGGTAAATTTATATTTTTTTTAGCTGCAAGACCATCATAAAATATCGAATTTGTATAGGTATGGGCAGGACCTTCAACAATGTCTGCTACATCCTTTAAAAAAAAAGGTTTACCATCTTTTGCTCCAATTACAATATTTCCAACATCTTCCGTATTTGTTAGTTTGCTTTCGATCTTGATTGGTATATTTTTATTATCTGTTAAAATTGAACCAGCACTGAAATTTACATTGCTTGCACCAATTGTGTTGATTAATTGATTTACGCTTATGCCATAAGAAGACAGTTTTTGAGGGTTAATCCATACAACAATAGATTTTGGAAAACCTCCGTATATATTTGTAAGGCCTACATTTGGTACGCTTCTTAACTGTTCAACAAGTCTTAATGCAACTGATCTAAGTTTTTCTTGAGGAAGTGTTTTAGAACTCAGCGTAATTGTCTCTATAGGAACATCATTTATGCTGATAGATTTAACAAGTGGTTGAAGTGTGCCAGGTGGCATTCTATCCATATTGCGCATAATTTGATTATAAAGCTTCAGCAAGCTTTTTTCTTCATCTTGTCCAACATAGAATTGTACAGTTACCATTCCAATATTATCTTGAGCGTAACCGTATGTATGGTCCACTCCAGATATAGCAGCAACAATTGCTTCAAGTGGCTTTACTACCTGGTTGTTCATTTCCTGAGCATTAAAACCAGGTCTTTGAATAATTATTGTTGCAGAGGGAACGACAATTTCTGGGTTGTACATGCGCGGTGTTTGATAAATTGCTAAAATTCCAAAAATGCTTACCGCTATCATTATTAATAATGTTATTTTAGACTCAAGAAAGCTTTTTGCCAGTTTGCCAGCAATGTTAAGCTTATCTGTCACCTATTACATCACCATTATTAATTGCAGAGAGGTTTGTGGTTGCAATTTTATCATTTGGTTCAAGACCAGATAGTATTTCTACAAAGTTGCCTCTTTGGTGACCAGTTTCTACCATCTGGTAATTTGCAATATTGTTTTTTACAACTATTACACCTTCGATGCCAGCTCTTTTTAAAATACACGATTTAGGCACTAAAATAACTTTTTTATTACCAACAGGAATTAGTGCTATTGCATATTCACCTGCCTGCACATATTCATTTGGCTCAATTTTTGCTTTTACAAGGTAAGTATGTGTAATATTGTCAGCTTTTGGGGAAATAGTGCTTATAGTTGCTTTAAAAGTTTTTTTGTTAATTACTATTGGTATTTTTTCTCCAATGGTAATATGCTTTAAAGAATTTTCATCGACATAAAACTTTACCTCCAAATCATTTGGATCAATAAGACTTATAATTGGCTGCATGGGAGAAACTACCTGTCCTGCATCAACAAATTTATTTGCTACAACGCCATCAAAAGGAGCCCTAATATTAAAATAGCTCATTACGCTACTTGCACCATTGTAAGCAGCTTTTGCAGAAAGCAATTGAGCTTTAGCAGTTTTGTATTGCATTTGCATTTTTTCAAACTCTTCTTTAGATATCACATTTTCTTTATAAAGATTTGCGTATCGTTCGTAATTGGCTTTAACAAAATCTAAATTTGCCTGTGCTTGATTAACATTCTGACGCATTTGTTCAATTGTATTTTGGGTTTGTATGGGATCAACTACAACAAGTAACTGCCCTTTTTTGACATGTTCTCCTATATTAACAAGAATTTTATCAACTCTCCCCAGATAAAATGTAAACTGATTAAGAGGGCTTGAAGAAATATTAATATCTTTTTTTGAAATTATCGTAGCAGGAAAACTTGCATAATTAGTAACTTCCGTTTGTTTTACCGTATAAAGTTTTGATTGTACATGTTCAATCTTTGGCTCTTGCTTATTATTTGAACAACTCGAAATAAAAATTACAAAAAATAACAATATGAATTGTGCTAGTAACTTCACTTGCCCCCTCCACGATTCAAATCGTACCAAAAATTAATAAATTTTCAATCTGAGTATATAATATATGACAAATTTAGTCAACTTTTATATCATTTATATTGCATAATTTTAAACTTAATTCCCAGAGTTTTTCTTGAATATGTAAGTTATACGAGATTGCTTTAGACTTTGTAGGAATTGCATTGACAAAGTACATTCCTGTATATGAATTTTTTTGGATTGTTTGAAGTGTTTTTAAGATATTTTGTGCACCTTTTTCTACACTTTCACCAATAGGTCCCCAGTTATTAATAAGCATTTTTGTATTTATTACACCAGGGTGAGCTGCATTTACTAAAATACCAATATTTTTTAACCTTTGAGCTAAGTAATAGCTGAATAATATGTTGCAAAGTTTTGATACAGAGTAAGCTTCATTTGGATCATAAGAGCTTGGTTTTTCTAAATCATCAAATTCGATATAATCAGCGTGAATCATAGAGCTAATATTTAAAATAATTTTCGGATAAATCTTTTTTTCTAAAAGTTTAAGTGTAAGATAAAAATGAGACAGGTAATTCACTGCAAATGTAAGTTCAAATCCATCACAGCTCAGTTGATAATTTTTACTATATATTCCAGCATTGTTTATGAGTATATCAATTGGTTGTTTTTCTATTATATAAACTATATTATCAATTTCTTTTAAGCACGCAAGGTCCGCCACAATACCATCGCAACCAATTGTTTTTTTTGTTTCTTCCACTTTTTTTGGATTTCTTCCATGAATAATAACTTCGATTCCATTTGTAGCAAAAAGTTGGGCAGTTTTTTTACCTATACCATCAGTTGAACCTGTAATTAACGCTTTCATTTTATAATATCTCTAACCCAGCTAATGGCGGCAGCAACTTTTGGAAACCCAATTGTACTAACAAGTGCAATACAAACGCCTATTATTTCATTATTTGTAGCACCTGCTTGAAGTGCTCTTCGTGTATGAGAATGCACTGCACCTTCGCTTCCTATAGCACAAGCTGCTGCAAGCTGAACCAATTGTATAGTTTTTTCGTCTAAATTTGCTGTTTTTTTTGCAACTTTACCTAAATTTTCAAGTGAATTAATAAATTCGGGAAAATCTTTTTCTAAATCAATGTAAAAATTAGGCTTATCCATTTTAATACCTCCAGTTTTGTTTTACAATATAAGCGAATTTTTAAACTTTTCAATCTTACTTGAAAAAAAATTATATGTTTTTATATTAAAAATATGTTAGTAAGATTTTATTCAACTTTACGTGAAAAAAAAGGAAAAAGCGTAGAAATTAATACTGAGTATATAAATATAAAATCTCTGATAGATTTACTTGGGATATCAAATTATATATTAGATAATAACAATCTTTTGGCTGGTACCATGATTTTGGTTAATGGCAAAAATATATCTCACTTAAATGGTTTGGATACTATTGTTCAAAATAGTGATAGTATAGATTTTTTCCCACCTGCTGCAGGCGGATGAGTTTTTTTGACAGACAGATCCCGGTTTTAGGCGATATATGCCAGGAAAAGCTTAAAAATTCAAGAGTTTTTGTAGGTGGCGCTGGTGGTTTGGGTTGTATTGTGTGTGAATTACTTGTAAGGTCAGGTGTTGGAAAATTGTATATTGCAGATTTTGATGTAATAAGCGAATCCAATATTCATAGACAGTTGTTATATACAACGCACGATATTGGAAAACAAAAAAATCTTACAGCAAAAGAAAAATTGGATTCAATTGGGTTCAATTGCCAGGTTGAGATTTTAGGAAAAATTGATGAGGATTTTTTGTTACCTGATGTTGATGTAATTGTTGATTGTTTTGATAATAAAGATTCAAAGAATTTGCTTAGTAGATTGGCTTTTAAAAATAATATTTATTTCGTTCATGCCGGTGTATCTGGTTATTTTGGTCAAATATCCACACTTAAAGATAAAAAATTGGAAGATGTTTTTTCATTTGGTGATCAGGAAAATTATATTTTGCCATACACAGTAGGTGTAGTTGGAAGTATACAGGCAATGGAGGTTGTAAAAATCATCTGTTCACTTAAACCAAACCTGTTGGATAAAATACTCTGTATTGATTTACTAAATTATAGTTTTGATACAATAATATTAAATTAAACGCTAAAATCAATTAAGCTCATATTTATAGTGTCTTTTGCATATTGTTCAATAGCCTTAAAGGCTTGCTTTTGAAATTTTAAGTTTTCGATTTTTCTCAATATTTCGTCTTTTTGGACAGGATTGTTTGTATATTTTTCTTGTTCTTTTAATTGATTAATCTGATTATTTATATTGGGTACTAATTGTTTATAATATTTGTTTTCATCTTTTTTGGGACAATAGACAATAACCTGGGATTTTCCGCTTGTTGCAGCTAAATACTCACCTTGTTTGCTAATATTTAATGATACGCTGCTTGATACAACATAACAGCCTTTTTGAATAGCTTGCTTTTTAAAACGACTTATATTATCGGCCTCATGGGTTGAGACTCTGCCAATTGAAAATGCGGCGCTGGAGGGAGCACTTGAGCCCCACTCACCAGGATCAAGCTTATAATGAAGAATAGGATCTAAATTTGAAAAATTAATCATATTCAAAGTATAACTTTAAAATCTAGCTTTTCAAGTAACTATAACACGCTTTGGCACTTTGTGGACACTTTTGAATCTCTTCATCTAATACTTTTATTGCTTGTTTTATTATAAATTCATTTTTAAGATGTTTGGGTTCTTTTGTATTATTATCAATTAATATTTCTTGAGGTTTTTGTAATATTGCTTTTTTGCTTGTTAAGTGGTGTAAAAGTTCATTTTCTCTTAACACAAATTCATCTTCATTTTTCTTTTTTATTTCGATATTTGGCACAATACCTTCTGCCTGAATACTAAAACCATTTGGTGTATAGTATTTTGCTACTGTTAATATTAGAGCATATCCCCCCTTAAGTGGTATAACATCCTGAACATTACCTTTACCAAAACTTCGTTGACCTATTACAATTGCTCTATTATGATCTTTTAAACAACCAGTTACAATTTCTGCAGCAGATGCAGTACCAGAATTAATTAGCACTACGTGTGGTTTTTTAAAAATTGGCTTATCTGTTGCATAGATTGTCTGGTCATTATCAGGGTTTCTTCCTTTGATTGAAACTATAACACCTTTATTTATAAACATATTTGAAACTTTGGCAGCTTCATTGAGAAGTCCGCCAGGATTGTTTCTTAAATCTAAGATTAGACCTTTAATGTGTTTTTTTCTAATTTTGATAATGCATTGTTTAATTCGCTTGCAGTGTGGTCTCTAAATTGTATTATTTTAATATAGCCAATATCGCCAAAAAGTTTTGTGTCAATATTTTTAATATGTATTATTGCCCTTTTTAACTTAAAAATTAAGGGTTGACCTACGCCTTTTCTTGCTATAGTGAGCTTAATGTATGTGCCTGGTTTACCTCTCATTAACTTAACAGCTTTTTCTAAACTCATTCTAAATGTAGAAATATTATTTATTTTGAGAATTACATCGTTAGCTTTTATACCAGCTTTATATGCTGGTGTGCCGGGTAAAGGAGACACTACAGTCAAAAAATTATCTTTTTTGTCTATCACTATTCCAATTCCACCAAAGTGGCCTTTCATTGTTGTTTGCATATTTTTGTATTCCTGAGGTGTTAAAAATTCTGAGTGTGGATCAAGTGAGCTAACCATGCCTTTTATTGCATCAATAATTAGCTTAGAAGTAGGTATTTTTTCAACATAATCTGATTGTACAATATTTAATACCTCACTGAATATTTTAATTTGTTTTTGAGGTAGATTGCTATTTTGGTTAGCAACTGCCTTTGATGTAACACTAAACCCAAAGTATAAGAAAACAACCAGTATCAAACAAATAAACAATAAAGTGAAAAACTGTAATTTTTTAGACATTTATTGCCCCCAAGCTATTTTTTTTATATTATTATTTATTGTATTGTTTCCAGGTATTTTATAATATGCAGCCAAAAATGACGCCATTTTTGCTACGTAAGGTGCTGCCACAACTCCGCCGTAATTTACTCCTTTTGGGTCAACAACTGTTATCAATATAACAAATCTCGGTTTGTTTAGTGGAAATATAGCTACAAATGATCCGATATATTTTTTTTTGCTGTAACCACCGTGACCATTTGCTACTTGAGCAGTACCTGTTTTGCCACCTATTGAATAATTTTTTAATTGAGCATAAATTCCTGTACCGTATTTAACAACATCGGCTAGTATATGTTTTACTTTTTTTACAGTTTGAGGTTTTAGTATTTTTACGAAGTGTTCTTTATATTATTATTTTGTGGTTTTTTGATATATAGTTTAGCACATGTGGTGTAATAAGATATCCCCCCATTTGCAATTGCACAGTATGCCCTTGCAAGCTGGATTTGTGTTACACTTATCCCTTGTCCAAAAGCCATTGTTGCTAAATCAAAGGGACGTAAGTTCACATAATCTTTAACAATACCACTTTCTTCACCTGGCAAATCTATGCCTGTTTTTTTTCCAAAACCAAATCTCCATAGGTATTTATAAAAGATTTTTTTATTTTCTTTAAGAGCAATTTTTGCAGAGCATACATTACTTGAGTATGCAAATACCTGATCGAACCTTGTGCTTATTATCTTCAACATCTTCTATAACATGTCCAAATACTGGCCAATACCCGTTGTCGCACCACAAAGTTTCATGACCATTGAAGATACCTGAATTTAGTGCACTACTCATTGTGACGATTTTAAATACACTTCCTGGTTCAAATAAAAAATTAATTGGCATATCTTTTATACGAGAGTAGTTTGTGTAATCATAATATTTATTATCATTGTAACCTGGAACATCATCCATAGCTAGAATTGCTCCATCTGGCTTCATTACTATACCCATAGCCATTTTTGCTTTATGTTTTTTTAGAGTTGATTTGAGTAGATAATGAAGGTAGCTTTGAACAGTTTCATTTATGGTAAGATGAATATTGTCACCATTTTGAGGTATTTTAGTATAATTCAAATTTCCATAAGGTGTTAGATAAACTTTTTCAAAAATTTTTTGACCTTCTAAATACATATTGTATTGCTTTTCAACACCTATAACACCGTTTCCATTTTCATCAACAAAGCCAATTATATGAGAAACTGTATTTTCGTATGGGTAGTAACGTTCCTGTAGTTTTTGCAAGCCAAAACCAAGCGGTATATTTATTTTAACATAGTGGTAATACTTTATTGGCAATATACCGATATTTATATATTGTTTTTTAGGATTTTCTTGAATTATATCTTGTATGTTGATATTAAATACTTTATCAACAAAATTCAAAAATTTAGTATTATCAATTTTTTTTTTGGTTTTTTAAGTAATATTTTGGATCAATAAATAAATCATACAAAAATAGATTTGTTGCCAAAATCTTACCTTTTGAATCAAATATAAAGCCTCTTTTGCCTTGTACTTGAACTGTTGGGTCCACATCATTTGTATAGATTTGTTTATAACGTTTTTCGCTTAAAAACTCTATACAAAAAGCCCTCACAATACTTATTGAAAAACACGCTATTATTACAAAAAAAATTGTCTTGAACCTAATAATTTTCATAAAAATTTTATAGTTTTACAAAAAGTACCCTTAAAAGTAGTTACATAAATGTTGACAAAAAAGCAATAGTACTTAATAGGATAATTAGTATTTTCATTTTCTTACCTCATTTTTCGCAATTTGAGTTTTCTTTAAAATAAAATAGTTATAAATAGCATTTGCTAAATCCTGCGAAAGTATATTTCTAAAACCTGCTGAACCAAGTAAACTTTCTTCATAATAATTTGATATATAGGCATATTCTATTAAAACTGCTGGCATTGCCGTAGTATATCTGATTACATATAGGTTATCTTTTACAGTACCATCATCTTTTAAGCCCAGTTTTTCAGATATGTAATTTTCTAAGTATTTTGCAAAAGGATAGGAATCCTCGTGCCAGTAATACGTTGTTGTTCCATGCATGTTGGGGTCTGTGGAAGCATTACAATATAAACCTATAAATAAATTTGCACCACTTTCATTTGCCAGTTGTGTCCTGGTAGAAAGTGGTACAAAGACATTTGAGGTTCTATCTAGTTCTACAGAGATACCTTTTTCTTTAAGGTATTTTGCTAATTTTAAAGCTACAGAAAGATTAACAAATGATTCGGGTAAACCAGCTGGTCCAACACCACCTGGATCGTAACCCCCATGACCTACATCTATAAAAACTTTAAACCTTTTTGCTTGTTGAATTTGGGCTGGTGTTGAACAAATTTGAGGTTGTGTTGGTTCGCTAACATTTGGGCTGATAATGGTTACCATTTTTTGGGGATTAATTTGAACTGTTTGAACAAAAAATGATTGGTTTTGCTCTGTTTGAATAGTGCATCTAACAATATTTGGATTTAAGCTATATTGAACAAGCGTAATACTATCTATACCTGGTATTTTGTTATATAAAACTTCACTTTTACCAGTCAAAATAGCGTTTTTAAAGGATACGACAAAATAATGTTTATTATTCAAAGTAAAACTTGATTTTGTATATTTTGGTTCTGAGTTTGAACTTATTAAAATTGTTTGATTAGCAACATCAATAGATGTTAATTCTACAGCATATGAAGTTTTTACAAATATGAGAATGCAAAAAATGGCAATAATAAGTTTCATAATCACCCCAAGAACTAATAAATTCTTAGCAGATAACTATTATATTGAGCTTGAAAAATACTTGCATATTTATGAAAAACCAAGCGTATTGGATTTGAATTATTTTGTAATAAAATTTTGCAGGTAAAAATTATCAAATTGCTTATTTAACAGCATAATTTTGTATTTTAAGCTATTAAATAAAAAATTAAGTTTTTCTTCGTTTTTTTCTAAAAATATTTTTTTCATAAAGCGGGTAGACCGAGTAATACCATTTGCCAAAATCGCATTTTTTATGGTCAAATTCAATAATTTTTGATAAATCGTTTAGTTGTTTGTCTGAATCATTGTTTTGCAAAATGTTTCTTATTATTTTAAAATACTTATAAATAAAATACTTTACTTGAGCTATTTTTAAATTCAGTATTTTTGAATTATTTTGCTGAAATTCTATGAATGTGCTATCTGGTTTGAAATTTTTTACAAAATTTATGAATTCATGGTATGGTATTGGTTTTGAAATAAAATAACCCTGAAGTAAGTCGCAAGGTAGGTAGTTAAAAAGAAAGAAAAGATACTCGTTTTCTATGCCTTCTTGTTTCAAAATTTAATTCATTTAGCATGCTAAGCATATGAGAGCTTATGATAGCAGATTCCTGATTGTTTTGCAGATCCATAATATAATTTTGGTCTAGTTTTATGTTAGAAAAAGGGAATTTTTTTAAACTCAAGATAGAAGAGTATCCTGTTCCAAAATCATCCATTGAAAAGTTTATACCGAGGTTTCTTAGAGCCTGCATTTTTTGTATTGTTTTGTTTTCATCGCTTAGGGCTATAGATTCTGTAAGCTCTATTTTTATAAAGCCTGGGTCTGTTTTGTATTTATCGATAAGCACAATAAAGGTATCCAAAAAGTTATCTGTCAGAAATGTTCTGCCTGTTATATTTACAGATATTATTATTTTCAAGCCTTCTTTTATTATTTCATTTATACTTTCTAATGCTTTTTCTAAAACATAAAAATCAAGTTTTTCAATAAGATCTGAGCTTTCTGCAAAAGGAATAAAATAAAATGGAGAAAGTAAACCTTTTTCTAGATGATTCCATCTGATTAAGGCTTCTGCATGAGTTATAGCTTTTGAGTGTGTATTGTATATTGGCTGGAAGTAAAGCTCAAACTCTTCAAATTCTATTCCATGTATTATTTTATTTGTTAGCATAAAGCCATTTATAAATTCTTCATATATAGAGTTATTAAAAAACACGCACTGATTTTTACCAAGTTGTTTTGCTTTTCTACATGAAGCCTGAGCGTAGTTTACGAGTGTATTTATATTATCTGAATCTTTTGGATAAAGCACAATGCCAGCACTAGCTTTTAAGAAAATTTCCTGACCATCAATTTTGAAACTTTTTTGCCTTATTTTTTCAATAGTGTTTCTTGTAAATTTTACGATATTTTGTTCTATAATAGAGCGCTTTAGAAAAATAAATTCATCTGATCCAAACCTGCTTACTATGTCTTTTGGATCAGCTAACTGTAATCGTAGAAAATCAGCAAATTCCTTTAGCAATTGATCGGTTTTTTCAATACCAAATTTTGTATTTATGAAAAGTTATCTAAGTCTATATAGACTATAGCAAACGATTCATTTTTTTCGATGATTCTTTGAGCTTGCTCAAAAAAGCCAACCTGGTTTATAAGCTTTGTTAAAGGATCGTGATATATGTTATAGCTAGCCTGCTCTTGTGCTTTTTTTAATTCTGTTAGATCTGTGAAAAAGCTAAAATAATACGATATATTTCCGTTTTCATCTTTAATTGTTTTTATAAAAATAATCTCTTCGTAGATCTCGCCATTTTTTCTTTTATTATAAATCTTACCTTCAAAATGACCATTATGGATTAATTTGTGCCACATGTCTTTATAGAAATCTTTTGAATGATAGTTAGATTTAAGAATCGAAGGATTTTTGCCTTTTGCTTCTTCAAAACTATACCCTGTAATGTTACTGAAAGCTTTGTTTGTATAAATTATCTCATTTTTGCTGTTTGTTATTACCACACCCTGGTAACTGTTTTCAACTATGTCTTTTAAAAGGATTAAATCTTTTTCTTTTTTAGAAATAAGTATTGCTGCTTTAATTGCGTAGGAAAAGTTGGTTAAAATTTCTGAAGTGCGTTTGTCAAAATAGTTTTTGTATTTTGAGTATAACAGTATAAATCCGCAATCAAAGTCATTTATTTGAAAAATAAACCCAAATATTGAATTAAAACCATAAATTGTGGCAGCGTTTTTTAGATAAGACAGTCTTTGATCTTCTAAAACATCATTTGATACAAATGCATTATCTAAGTATTTTTTAGTATGTTTATCTGGTAGTTTCTTAAGGTTTCATCTTTTGTGTATTGAGTGGCTTTGCCTTTTGCTTTACTTAAAGTTAAGTGCTTATCGCAGAATATACCAATCCATGCAAGCTCTAAATCTAAATAATCAAAAACTAAATCAAGAAGAATATCAAAATTTAGCTTTTCAAAGTCTTTAATTAAAATAGAATAGGTTTTATAGATTATATCATCGAGGTTGTTTTTGGTTTGATTCATAAATGAAATTATACAAAAACTAATTTTTAAATCAAATTATTTATGTAAAATATTGAATATATAATTGAATTATATTATAAACTTAAAGAGATGTAGGGGGTTATGTGTCTGTTTTGTTTATGAGTGAGGATTGGATAAAATTGGTTGCAAATCAATGGAATACAAATAACCAAATTATACAGCAAGATTTAAGAAATTTTACTGCAAGCTGGGAATACTATATTGAAGACAGGCCTAATTTGCCACATTTAATGATGGTATGTGAAAAAGGAAAAATTGTTTTTGCAGGTAAAAAAGATGAGAGAATATGTGATTTTGAGATGTGGACTTCACTGGAAAACTGGAAAAAAATCTTAAATAAAGAAATATCGTCCAAAATGGCATTAATGAGCAGAAAACTAAAATTTAAAGGTTCAATGATGACAGCTTTAAAATACATGAAAGCATTTGAAATTCATTTAAATATATTGGGAGAAATTGAAGCAGATTTTGATATTTAGGGGTTTTATATGATTAGATTTAGTGTTGATCCTAATTATGCTGGTAAAAATTTACCCGGATGGTTTATGGTTGCCTCATATTTACAAAAAAGCATAGGCCAAAGGGTTAAGTTTATACCGTATAAAGATTTCGATGAGGCACGAAATGCAGTGCTTTCTGGCGAAATTGATATAGTTTATGCAAACCCTTTTGATTGGGTTTTTTTTATGAATGAAATAGGTTTTTTGCCTATTGCAAGACCTCGCAATCACTTTGATGAAGTTATTATTTGTTCAAAAAAATATAAAAGTTATTTAGAACTTACAAAGCCAATAAATATAATATCTGCTCACAAAAAAACATTTGTGCATATGGTGGGTTTGTTTTTGCTTGAGAAAGCCGAAATTGATTTAGATAGTTGTAAATTTAATTTTTCTGGTAGCTATCAAAGTGTAATAAAAAATGTTTTGCAATCAGAGTACGATATAGGATTTGTTTTAAGCGAAGTTTATGAAAAATCATCAGTTATTATTAAAAATCAACTTAATATTTTAGATGTTTCAAACGATGGTTTTGTTTTTCATGCGTTTTGTATATCACCACGTTTAATTGAATTACAAAAAAGCATTACTGAGTCAATTTTGAATTTTAATAGTAAATTATTAGATGATATTGGTTTTGAAGGTTTTGAAACAATTAGCGAAGATGAAATTTTTACAATATCTAGTCTTGCAAATGAATATATTGGAAGTTTAAATCGAGAGGCTTCTTAAAAAATAGTTAATTTCAAATGGGTTTTTAGCTACAAGACAAACATTAGATAACGCTTCAATTTTTGCCTGAGCAGATTCGTCTTTTATAGATACAATTGCTCCAGCATGACCCATCTTTTTTTGTTTTGGTGCATTTTTGCCAGCAATATATGCAATAACTTTTTTTGACATGCTTTTGATTGTATCTATGGCTTGAGTTTCTAAAATCCCGCCAATTTCGCCAATCATAATAACACATTTAGTTTGGGGATCATCTTCAAAAAAATTTAATACTTCAGCAAAACTCATACCCAAAACTGCATCACCACCAATACCTAAAGCTGTCGAAATACCATAACCTGCTTCTTTTAACTGCAAAGCAATCTCATACATAAGTGTACCAGACCTTGAAACCAGGCCAATATTGCCTTTGTTAAATATTTGCTCTGGCATGATACCAAGCTTGCACTCATTTGGTGATATTATACCTGGTGTATTTGGACCAATGATTTTCATGTCACTTTTTTGCGCAAATGCTTTGACTTTTAACATATCTTGCAAGGGTATGCCTTCTGTTATTACAATCGCTAGTTTTATACCCGCATCTTGGGCTTCTAATATGGCATCTGCAGCACTATTTGCAGGCACAAATATCAAGCTTGTATCTGCCTGCACATGCTGTAGAGCTTGATTGGCACAATTAAAAACAGGAATATCAAGTCCTTCAACGTATGATTTACCAAAGCTAACACCTGCTACAATTTTTGAACCGTATTGCAAGCAAAGTTTTGTATGCAATATACCTTGCTTGCCAAGACCCTGTACTATTGCTTTAGTTGATGTGTTAATTAATATACTCAATTTTTTTCTCCAGCAAGAAGTATGGTTTTTTCAATGCCTTCTCTTAAGTTTTTTGCCATACTGATGTTGCTTTTTTTATAAGCATTTAAAATATCAATTGCTTCTTTTTTGTTTGCACCTTCAAGTCTAGCAACAATCGGCAAATTAAAGCTATAGGCATCGCAGAAATCTACCAAAGCTTGTGCAACTATATCGCATCTTACAATGCCTCCAATAATATTGACAAATATAACTTTTACCCTTGTATCCTGGTAGATAATTTCTAACGCTTTAAAAATTGATTCTTTGGTAGCACTGCCTTTTATATCCAAAAAATTTGCACATTTGCCACCGAAGTCTTCTATTGTATCCAAACAAGCCATTGCAAGCCCTGCCCCATTAACCACCATAGCAATATTTCCATCTAGCCTTACATAATTTAAGTTATTTTGGCTTGCTTGAAACTCAAGGGGCTCTTGTTGTAATATGTCTGTATATGATAGGATTTTTTCCTGTCTAAAAAGTGCGTTATCATCTATTACAATTTTTGCATCAAGTGCAAAAAAATCACTACCGGTATCAAGCAAAGGGTTTATTTCTAAAAGCTCTGCATCGATATCTTTGTAAAGCATAAAAAGTTTTGATATTAAAATTACAAAATTATTTGCTTTATCTTTTTCAAAATTAAAAGCGCATGCCGCTTTTTTTGCGTAAAATTTGGAAAAACCCAGAAGTGGATCTATACAGACCGTATTGCTTTTGTTTACTTTGAAGGTTTCTTGAATATCTACTCCACCTTCTTTTGAAACAAGTATAGTATTGCATTGATTGTTTCTATCCGCAAAAATGCTTACATATAGCTCTTGATTACCCAGTAGAGCTTCTTCAATATAGACAGCAGATACAATTTTTCCTTCTTTTGGCGTTTGTGGCGTTATTATGCGTTTGCCTAAGAATTTTTTACAGAAGCTAATAGCTTCTTGCTTATTATAAATTTTTTGAATGCCACCAGCTTTGTTTCTTGCTCCCGCGTGAATCTGCACTTTTGCAATGTAGGTTTTACCTGTTTCAAATGGTATGCTATCTATTTGTTTCGTATTTGTTACGACAAAACCTTTAGGTATATTTACACCATATCTTACTAATAATTCTTTTGCTTGATATTCGTGTATATTCATTTGTAAACTACATTAGCATACTTTAAACTTTTTTTCAAATACAAGTTTACTCATAGAGGTCGTAGAAGCTTGACTTTGATATTACTATATCTTCAAAATCTCCTACTTGCCTTTCTCTTTTTAGTTTAACTAAACCGTCTATTTCTGGGGCATCTAAAAAGCTTCTTGCTATTTTTGGACCATCTATAATCACTTTTAATTTTTTGCCAATAAATCGTTCTAAGTTTTTTTTGCTTAATCTTTTTTGTGTATCAAGCAATAGTGCTTTTCTTTTTCTTTTTGTATTATAGGCAACAACATTACCATAAGTGGCACTTTTTGTATTTTCTTCTTTTGAGTATTCAAATGCTCCAAGCCTATCAATCCTGTAATTGTTTATAAAATCTAAAATCTCGTTAAAATCTTTTTCCTCTTCGAAAGGGAAACCTACTATAAAAGTTGATCGTATGGCAACATCGTACTTTAAAAGCTTATCAAATAAATTGCATATAAATTTTTTATCATAGTTTCTTTGCATGAGTTTTAGTATTTTATCACTTACATGCTGAAGAGGTATATCAAAATATGGCACAATTCTGGGTGTTGAGGCAATTGTGTCTATTAAGTCGTCAGTTATGGAAGATGGATACAGGTAGAGTACCCTTATCCAATAATTGCCTTCAATTTTTGATAAATCTTTTAAAAGGCTTGAGAGATTATTATTGTTATAGCAAGATGTATCTTGAGCTATAAGAATAATTTCTCTTACGCCTTTTTCAAGCAATTGGATAAATTCGCTTTTTATATATTCTGGATTTTTTTGTCTGTATGGACCTCTTATTTGAGGTATTGTACAAAAACTGCAATTATGATGGCAACCATCGGATATACGTAAATACGCATAAGGATACGTTGTTACAATTCTTTTTTCAATTTCAAAAGGTTTGGCAAAATCGCAGTAATTAAATTTTTTGTTTAAATTAACAAAATTTGCACTGTTTGTATCAACAAACACATCAATTTCTGGTATTTGCGATTCAATTTGATTTTTAAACCTGCTTATAAGACAGCCTGCTACTATAAGTTTTTGATTTTCTTTTTTGTTGTGAGCGACTTCTAAAATTGTATTAATAGATTCTTTAATTGCCTTTTGTATAAAAGCGCAAGTGTTAACAAACAATATATCAGCTTTATCCGGATCGTATACAAATTCAATATTTTGTGTTGAAAAGCTATAAAGTATATTTTCTGTGTCAACCAAATTTTTTGGACACCCTAAGCTTATCACATAGCATTTCATGATAGTATTTTTCTAAGTGTTGAGCTTTTAGCTTTTTTTATATCATCAATAGAAACATTTATAAGATCGTTTATCTTTAATCTTTTTTCTTCTGTTGTAAAACCTAACCTATATGCATTTATGCCACTTTCGTAAGCAATGGATTCTATAGCGTCAAAATCTTGATTTTTAATTTCGATGATAATATTTGCTTGCGATTCGCTAAATAAGAATTCGTGTGGATTAGAATTTATGTTTATTTTAATATCGCACCCAATATTGTTTTCGCACATAGAAGCCAGACAACATGCAAGCCCACCCATTGAAATATCTTTTGCACTTATAATAAGCCTATGTTTTTTGTGTGCAATATCAAAAAATTTTTTTAAAGATAAATGTAGTTTAACTTTTGGGTCAGGGACTTTACCATCTATTTTATTATAGAACCAGTAAAGATACTGGCTTGCACCTAGGTTTAATTCAATATCATTAAGTAAGACTATAGTATTATTAGCAAATTGAAATTGGCTTTTAAGCACATCTTGCATATTTGAGACACCAACCATTGCAATTGTAGGCGTTGGAAATATGTTTTGTGAAGTTGTTTCGTTATATAAACTTACATTTCCACTAACTACAGGTGTATTTAATTTAGCACATGTATCTTTTATGCCTTCAATGGATTGCACAAACTGCCACATAATTTCTGGGTTTTGTGGGTTTCCGAAATTAAGACAATCTGTAATTGCAATAGGATCTCCGCCGCTTGCAATTATATTTCTATAACTTTCCAGCACAGCTATAGCAGACCCATTATAAGGGTCAAGATAACAATATATGGGGTTTACGCTTGTGCTTGCAAAAACAGCCATACCTGTTTGCTTTACAGCTATTGCGCATGCATCGCCTTCTGGCCCCTTTAGTGTATTTGTTTGGACTGTTGAGTCATATTGCTCAAAAATTGGCGATTTATCGCATAAGTTTGGGCTTGAAATCAACGACAAAAGCTTGCTTGATAAGTCATCAGGTGCTTCAAGTTCAATTTCTTTGTTTATTTTATCGATGTAAGCAGGTTTTTTATATTTTCTATCATAAACAGGTGCTTCGATTAAGTCTAACTCAAACTCCCCTACAATATCATTTTTGTAGTAAAGAACGACTTTTTTGTCTTTTATTACTTTTCCTATAATAGTTGCATCTAAACTCCATTTTTTAAATATATCTAAAATCTCTTTACTATTTTTAGGCTCAGCTATTATAAGCATTCGCTCCTGGCTTTCAGACAACATTATTTCAAGTGGTGTCATTGATTCTCTCAAAGGCACATTATCAAGATACAATTCAACACCTAAGCCACCTTTTTCAACCATCTCAAATGCACTGGAAGTAAGGCCTGCTGCACCCATATCTTGTATTGCTTCAATTAAAGATTTGTCCATTACTTCCAGACAGGCTTCTATTAAAAGCTTTTCTGTAAAAGGGTCCCCAATTTGGACTGTTGGTCGGTTTTTGATAGATTCTTCGTCAAAAGAACTTGAAGCCATAGTGGCACCGTGTATCCCATCTTTGCCAGTTTTTGATCCCACATATATCACATCTGCGCCAACTGTTTTTGCTATGCTTAAAAAAATCTTTTCTTTTTTTGCTATACCTAAAGTAAATGCATTAACTAGAATATTGTTGTTATAGCAATCCAAAAACATAGTTTGACCGCTTGCAGTGGGAACTCCAACGCAATTGCCATAATCACCAACACCTCTTACTACACCGTCAAGCAAGTATGGTGTTTTTGGGTGATTCAGTGTACCAAAAAATAACGCATCCATATTAAGTACTGGTCTTGCACCCATAGTAAAGACATCTCTTAATATACCTCCAACGCCAGTTGCAGCACCGTTATATGGGTCAATGTATGATGGGTGATTATGAGATTCCATTTTAAAAACAGCTACATAACCATCTCCAATATCGATTACACCTGCATTTTCTCCAGGACCTATGACAACCTTATCAGATTTTGTTGGGAGTTTTTTTAAATGAATTTTTGATGATTTGTAACTGCAATGTTCGCTCCATAATGAAAAAATTATGGCTTCTTCAATCTCAGTTGGTTTTCTTTTAAGTCTACTTTCAAGTAAAGCTAATTCTTCTGGTTCAAGAAAATGTTTTGTCATACTACAATCCTCGTTAATTCTTTGAATTTTCTAACAAATTCATGTATATTTTTGAATAATGCACTTCCTACAATAATTTCGTTTGCTCCTGCATCTATTAAATTTTTAATATTATTTAAATTTACACCACCATCAACCTGTATAACATAATCAAGGTTGTTTGTGTATTTATATTTTGCTAAATATTCTATTTTTCTTAAGCTGTTTTCAATAAACTTCTGACCGCCAAATCCTGGATTTACAGACATAACAAGCACACCATCAACATAATCTAAAATGTAATCTAAAACAATAGGAGAAGTTGCTGGATTTATGGAAACTAAAGCTCTTATTTTTTTTTCTTTAATGGTGTTAATAAGTCTATTTAAATGAATATCTGCTTCTTGATGCACGCTTATAGAATAAGCGCCTGCATTTGCAAATTTTTCTATCCAAAAAGAGGGATTTTCTACCATAAGGTGGACATCTAGAGCTAGATTTGAGATCGAGTGAATTTGCTTTACAATATCGGGACCTATTGTTATGTTTGGTACGAAATGACCATCCATGATATCTAAATGTAACATGTCGCAACCTGAATCTTGAATCTCTTTAATTTCGTTTTCAAGTCTTAAAAAATTGCATGATAAAATTGAAGCTAAAAGTTTAATTTGTATCATTTTCAATTTCTCCTACTATTTCTTCTATTATATCTTGTAAACTTACGACACCAATACTTGATCTGTGATCATCAACTACAATAAGCAAATGACTTTTTCGCTTTATCATAAATTTAAATGCTCTATCGATTTTTATATTATAGTTAATAAATATCGGTTTTCTAGCTAGTGATAGGATTGTTTGATTTTCGTCAATATCAAATGCCCATTTTTTCTTTATTAAATCTTTTACATACAAAACGCCAACAATATTATTTCGTTTTTGCTTGTATATTGGTATTCTGTTGTATTTTAGGTTACTTAAATGTTTTATGAAGGAATCAACTTTTGTGTTCGCTTCAAACATTAGTACCTTCCTCAGTGGTATCATTATATCTTTTATTTGTTTTTCTTCAAACTCAAAAACATTTTCTATCATTTGTTGTTCTTGTTTATCAAAAATATTTTTTGAGTTTGCTACAATATTTTTAAACTCTTTTTCTGTTATAGTTAAAACATTTTCTTGTTTTAGGTTTTTAAATAAAAACCTTTTAAAAAAATTTATTATACTAGTGAAAATACTAACGATAGGCGAAGTAATTTTAAATAAAATGTAAAGAGGCCTGGCAAATAATGTAGATATAAAAATATTGTTTTTAACAGCTATGCTTTTTGGTGTAATTTCACCAAAAAGAAGCAACAAAAAGACAACAATTCCGCTTGATATGGCAAGATATTTATTTCCAAATAACGCTTGAAATATATTTGCAAATAAAATAGATGCAAATATATTTACAAATTCATTTAATATAAGCAACATCGTTATAAAGCTTTCAGAATTTGATAAAAGATTAGTTATTATTTCGTAAGTTTTTTGATTTTTATATCTAATATGGAAAAGATGCTTAGCTTTTAGCGAAAAGATAGCAGTTTCAGACGAAGATAAAAAAGCACTTAAAGCTAATGTTATAATAAAAAGTAAAATTTTAAATAAATCAGAAATGTTTAAATCCATATTTTTGTGGTATAATGATTTCGCCTTTATTGTAGATTATTAATTTTTTACTATTATTTGTGTATCCGATTAATTTTATATCGTTAATTTCAAGCAATGAATTTCTATGTTTTTTATCAGCGCAAAACAATAGCTCGTAATCTTCACCGAAGGTAATTTTGTCAATATTGCTTAAATGTTTGCTTTCGCACAAATTTATGTTTTCTAAAAAGATATCCATACCTATATTGCTTGATGTGCAAATGTGCATAGCATCTTGCAAAAGTCCATCACTTATATCTATCATAGCAGTTGCGTAAGGTTTTATTTTGTCAATTAAATCTATTCTTGCTTGTGGGGCCAAAAATTTTTCAAGACACTCGTTGCTTTCTGTAACATTATTTTTTAGCGCAAAAAAACCGCATGCAGCGCAACCAATTTTACCAGTTACATAAACATCCTGGTTTGCTTTTGCGCTTGAGCGCAAAATAGGTTTATCGGTTTCTCCTATCAAAGTTATGTTTATAGATAGTTTGTCATCTTTTGTTGTGTTGCCGCCAAGTAAAAATATGTTGTTTTTTGAAAAGTTTTTTTGTAGGCTATCAAAAAACATTTCTAAACTAGAAGTCTTCATTTCTGGGTTTAAAGATAAAGATAAAAAAGCCCATTTTGGATAGCCGCCGCAGGCTACTATATCACTTATATTAATATTTATTGCTTTTATTGCAAGCTTATCCATCGGGTGATTGCTAAAAAAATGTACATTTTCTATTAATGTATCAACGGTTACAAGCAAGTTGGTTTTGTCAAAAGGTAAAACTGCGCAATCATCGCCAATACCTATAGCATTTTCGGGATTATCAAAAAGCTTTTTTATTTTTTCTATAAGGCCAAATTCACCTAAATCTTTTATTGTATTCATTTACTCTATTTTATCGTTTTCTTTTTTGTAGAAATATTTTAATTTTTTTTCTAAATATTGCTGATTTACAAAACTGCCTTTAAAATTATGCGGATATAAGTAATCTTTCGAATTTGTTTTTAAATGTTTTGGGACATTAAGTAACAAACCATTTTTAACATCAGCTTGTGCTTTATTTATAGCTATATATGCTGAATTAGATTTTTTGGCTAAAGCCAGATAAATTGTGCAAAATGCTAAATTGATTCTTGCTTCTGGCATTCCAATATTTTGAACGATAAAAAGCGTGCTTGCAGCAATATTAACAGCATCTTTATCAGCAAGGCCGATATCTTCGCTTGATAATATGCACAGCCTTCTTGCTATAAATTCTGGATCTTCTCCGCTTTCTAACATACGGGCAAGGTAATATATAGCTGCATCTGGGTCTGAGCCTCTTATGCTTTTAATAAATGCCGAAATAAAATCATAGTGTTCTTGTAAGTTATCATACGATAGGTCTATATTAAAAAGATTTTCTACATCTTTTTTTGTAATGTGTTTCAAATTTAGAGCAAGAAGTATATTCATCAATTTCCTTGCATCGTGATTTGACTGCTTGATTATTATGAAACGCGCGTCATTATCTATCTTAATGCCATGCAAGCAAACTCTATCTAAAAGTATTGATAGATCTTTTTCACTTAAACCTTTAAATTCATAAACAAACAATCTTGAACGCAATGCTTTGTTTAACCTAAAATATGGATTGTGAAATGATGTCCCAATAAGTATAACATTGTTTTCAAGGAAAGATAGCAAATAATCTTGTTGTTTTTGATCTAGTCTATGTATTTCATCTATTAGCAAAAGTGTTGGTTTATCTGTTAAAGATGATTTTATATCTTTAAGAGTTGAAATTGAAGCATTTAAGTATATATAGTCTAAATTTTTTTTCTTTGCTATAAGTTTTGCGTATGTGGTTTTTCCACTGCCTGGTGGCCCAAACAATATTAAAGATGGAAAGTATGTATTATTATGGTAAAAATTATAAAGAGGTTTTCCTTTAGAAAAAAGGTGATCTTGACCAACTAACTGATCAAAAGTTTCAATTTCAAAAGCACTTTTGACGATGTTTTCTATTGTTTCGTCTTCCATTGTTTAAATTTTACCAATTTTAACAGAAAAATCAAATTTTTATTGAAAATTTATAAAAACATTATATAATCCAAATATGTTTTTGCCAACAAATGTAAGGTACAGTTTAAGATTTTTAATAGAACTCAAAAAAAGCGATAAACCTTTGAGCCTTAAAAATATTTCTCAAACAACAAAAATTAGTGAAAATTATCTAAAGCAGCTTGCTGCCAAATTGGAAAAACATGATATAGTAAAAGGCAAAAAAGGCCCTCATGGTGGCTATAAGATTTTAAAAACTGATGTATCGCTCAAGGATTTAATAGATATTTTTACTGAGGGTATTAAATTAGCTCCTTGTGTACAGGATGGCTTTGTTTGCACACTTATCGAAAATTGCCCCTCTACAAAAATGTGGCAAGAAACAAACAAAGCCATAGAAAAGCTTTTTGAAGATATCAAATTAGAAAATTTTTAGCTATTTAAAGCTTCATATATTGCACACATATCAATTTTTGAATAATTTGCAAGACCTTTTTTGTAAGTTTCGTTAACTATAGATAAGGCCGGGCAAAAAGCTTTTTTATCTTCTGCTAATTTTACAGCAAACCCTAAATCCTTTTGCATGTGTTCATATGGAAAATGAGCTTCGTAATTGTTTGATAGAATGTTTTTGCCTTTTAGTTCAAACATTGAATTTGCAAAAGCACCGGAGTTTAATAAATCAAGCACTACATTCAAGTCCAAATTAAGTTTTTTTGCTAGTTGAAGACCTTCTGCTAATGCTTGCATTGTGATACCCATTACCTGATTGTTTACAATTTTTAAGTAAGAAGCATTTGGTATGTTATCTAAATAAAATACTCTTTTAGAAAGTTTTTTAAAATACGGATTAACTGTTTCATAAGCTTTTTTGTCGCCTGCACAAAGTATTATCAATTGGGCATTCTGGGCAGGTATTTTACTTCCTACAACTGGTGCTTCTAAAAATAAAGCATTTTTGTTTTTTACTTTATCGTAAAGATTTTGAGAATATGAGGCAGAAACAGTGCTGAAATTTACTACAATTTTGCCATTTTCTAAGCCTTCCAGCAATCCATTTTTTGAATTAACAACATTTTCACAAGCTTCATCGTTGCTTAGCATTAAAAATATAATATCACTATTTTGTGCTACCAGTTTGGGATTATCAAAAAACTCAAAATTATCTGTTGCCAATTCATTGATTTTTTGCTTGCTTCTATTGTAGATATTTAATTTTATGCCATCTTTTAAAAGATTATTTGCCATTGCACTACCCATTATTCCAAGTCCAATAAAACCTACTTTCATACTAAACCTCCTTTTTTGTGTTTTCGTTCAAATTTTGAGCTTCTTCTATTAATAGTATTGGTATGTCATTTTTTATTGGATATTTTAACTGGCAATTGTAACATACTAAAAATTTATCTTCTAATTTAAGCTCGCCTTTGCATTTTGGACATACAATAAAATCAAGTATTTTTTTATCAAGCATATGCTTCCTCCAAAATTTTTTTGAGTTTCTCTTTAAGTTCTAAGGGATTTTCAAATTCTTCTTCTTTGATTAGGATCCATTTTAGTTTTATTTCTTTAAAAATATTTTCAAAAAGTTCCAGGTTTGATTCTTTTAGATTTTTTTTCTCTATTACTATTGCATATTTTGGCTTTATTTTTACATTATCAACAATTAAGAAATCTACAAATTTATTTTGAATAATAAAAAAAGCATTTCTATTTTTTCTATCAACGTGTATAAATTCAGATAATCTCATTTTGGGCAGAACTTCTAAATTAAAATCTTTAGCATGTAAAAGCAGTATTTCATAAACTATACGTTCGTTTTTTGAAAGCAGGTAATCTTTGAGTGTATATTTTTTTATCTGTGGGGTTTTTATTTCTTTAAATTTTCTAATCAACCATAATACAAAAACAATGCTAAAACCAATTAGAAGAACAGAAATATAGTACCATGGTTTCATAAAAACTTCCTTAACAGTTCAACTTCTTTGAAACGTGTTTTGTTTGTACCTGGCGTTTCTAATATGAAGCTGGCATTTTTAAGTTTTTTTGAGCGCAGAAAGGTTTTAATATTTTCAAAGCCAATCAGACCTTTTCCAAGTTTTTCGTGTCTGTCAAGATTTGAACCAAATGGAGCTTTTGAATCGTTTAAATGCCAAAGTTTTATATTATTAATATCCAATATATTATCAAGTTCTTCCACATCTAAATTATAACCTGTTGCAAATAAATGACAAGTATCTATGCAAAAAAATACATTTTCGCCGATTTTTTCTTTTAAAATTTTTAAATCTTGCAGATTTTTTCCTATACGGGTTGTATTTTCAAGCAAAAGAGTAGTATTTGAAAATTGACTTAAAATTGGCTTTATGGTTTGTGTAACTTTTTGCAAGCAATCTGGATCTTTACATGAGCCAGGATGTAAAACTAAATTATATATTCCAAGCTTATATGCGTTTTCAAACTCGGTTTCAAGTTCGTTGTATGTTTGAGATGTAGGATTTGCTGGGTTTATCAGGTAAGAACAATGTATAAATGCATTTTCTGGGTTTATATTGTAGAGGGATATATTTTGCTTAAAAGCATTTGCAGTTTCATCATCTATTAATTTTTCACTCCACCTGCGAGGGCTTTTTGTAAAAAATTGAAAACAATCTAGTTTGTATGTTTTGCACAAAATAGGTAATTGAATTATTGAATGCTCAATTGATAAGTGTATGCCTAACTTCACAATACTTTATACAATGCGTTTTTAAAGTTTTCTGGTTCAAAAGTAGATAGAGCATTAAAAAATTCGACTTGAAAGTTTCCAAGTAAATTTGATTTTGAAGCGGCAATTTCTCCTGATATACCAACTATTAAACAAGAAGCTACTGTAGCTTTTAAGTAATCATTACAAACGCCAGCTGCTGCAGCAGCAATCGAACCTAAAATACAACCAGAACCAGTTATTTTAGTTAAAAATTCATGCCCGTTTTCACATGCATACACTTTATTGCCATCTGAAACAATATCTGTTTTGCCAGTTGCACATACAATGCAATGGTGTTTTTTTGCTAAATCCTTTGTAAGGTCTGCGATATTTTCTATATAAGTGTTGGATTCTACTCCTTTTGTTTGTATATTTACTCCACATAAATTAGCAATCTCAGAAGCGTTTCCTTTGATTATATCAATTTTGACTTTAGATAAAATTTCTTGAGCAATCTCATTTCTAAATTTGCTTGCACCAACACCAACTGGGTCAAAAACTACAGGTATAGATGCATTATTGGCTGTTTTTGCAGCAATTAGCATTGTTTCTATTATATCCGGTGTAGGTGTACCCATATTTATAAGTAATGCAGAGCTTATTTTTATTAAATCTATAGCTTCTTGCTTAGCATAAGACATAATGGGACTTGCACCTAGCGCTAATAATGCGTTGGCGCTAATATTTGTTACTACAAAATTTGTTATATTGTAAACAAGAGGGCTTTTTTGTCTGATTTCTGTAATAATTTTAGAAAATTCTTCCATATTATTCCTCCTGTTAACCAAAATACTAAAGATTTACCAAAATGTCAATTTATTTAGCAAAACCTAATAGTTTGACAATAATTAATTAAATATTTATAATAAATATGTGGATATTTTAAAAGTCTTACTTACATTTCTAGTTGGAGTACTTACCGGTTTTTTGAATGTAATGGCAGGTGGTGGTTCTATGTTAACCCTACCACTTTTGACGTTTTTGGGATTAAGTATCGATGTTGCAAATGGTACCAATAGAATATCTATTTTAATTCAAAATTTAGCAGCTACATATAGTTTCAAAAAAAATAAAGTTCATATTCTAAAGCGGTCTTTCATTTTGTCAATTCCTGCAACACTTGGTGCAATCTGTGGCACACTTGTTGTTGTTCAGATAAATGAAAGTTTATTAAAAAAAATTGCCGCTGTACTAATAATTTTAATGGGTAGTTTTATTGTTTTAAAAAAGGATGTATGGAAAAAAAACCAGATAGCTACAAAAAAAAGCAACATTTTATCTTATTTAACTTTTTTCTTTATCGGTTTTTATGGTGGTTTTTTGCAAGCTGGCGTGGGTTTTTTCTTTATTAGTGCTTTAATGTTTTTGGAAGGATTTGACATAGTCAAAACAAATGCGGCAAAAGTTGCTATTATTGCGGTTTATACGATTGCCTCACTGCTTATTTTTGCAGCGCATAACCAGGTAGATTGGAAAATCGGTTTCGTTTTAGCTATTGGTAGCGCCATAGGTTCAAGTTTTGGTGCGCGTTATATGGTTCTAAATGAAATTGTGTGGGTAAAGTATTTACTTTTTGCAGCAATTTTATTTGCTTCGCTTAAAATGTTTTTTTCCTAAGTTTCTATTTTAATTTCTATAACATTTGGTTTTTTTGCCTCTTCTTTTACAACAGGCAAAGTAGTATTTTCTTTAGCATTTAATTCTTGAATTTGCTTGTATAATTCTTCTACGAGTTTTTCTAAGTCTTTTATCTGATTTCTTAATCTCATAATAATATCAACACCGGCTAAATTAACGCCCAAAGTTTTTGTCATTTCTTTTATAAATCTAACATCTTCAATGTCTTCATCTGTAAAAAATCTTACATTGCCCTTTGTTCTTTTGGGTTTTATTATTCCACTTTTTTCATATTCTCTTAATGTTTGAGGATGAATATCAACAATTTTGCAAAACATGCCAATGCTATATACATCTTTTCTAAATCTCATAAATCTCTCCTTCCTATAAAGCCTTGCTTAAAATTTCTTCTTGTTCTTTTGATAGGTTTTGAGGAATTTTTACAATAGCTCTTGCATATAAAGCATCATTTTTTAGACCCTTATTTGGAATTTTAAATACAGTGTTTGTTTGGGTCCCTTTTGGTATTTTGATTGTAACATACCCTTGTGGTGTTTTAACATCAACGCTACCCCCAAGCAACGCAGTTTTAAGTGGAACTTCAACATCTGTGTACAGTTTGCCATCTTTTATGTAAAAATTTGGATCTGGTTTTACATTAACTATTAGATGTAAGTCTCCTCTACCTGTGGCTGTTTTTTTGCCCTTGCCTTTTACTTTTAGTTTGGTGCCGTCAACTGTGCCTGCGGGAATTTTGACCTTTACTAATTCATTATCAATATTTAATGTAACAATATCGCCTTTTAGGGCTTGATCAAAGTCTAAAGTTATGGTGTATGTAACATCGGCGTCTTCTTTTTGAAAATCGTCGAAGAATGAAAAACCCCCAAACCCTCCAAAATTACTTGAATTTTTTGATCTCCTTTTAAAAAGATTGAAAATATCGCCTATATCAAAGTCCGCATTATTGGAATAGTAAGTATATCGATAATTGCCAAAATCCTGATTTCCAGTATCATATCCGCTAAAGCCACTAAATCCAAATTGGTCGTACTGAGCTTTCTTTTCTTTATCTGAAAGAATAGAATATGCTTCATTAATTTCTTTAAATTTTTTTTCTGCTTCTTTATTGTTTGGGTTTAGATCCGGATGGTATTTTCTTGCTAATTTTCTAAAAGCTTTTTTTATTTCTTCATCTGTAGCATTTTTACTAACGCCTAAGACTTCGTAAGGATCCCTCATAATTACCTCCTATTCCTTTGTTGTTAATATAATATTTAAGATGAAAATGTCAAGTATAGATTTTTATACTTGACAATCTTTTATTAGGGATTATATTTGAAGTGAAAAAAATAAAGATTTGGAGGTGCAATATGTTTAGACCATTAGAACCTTTTAAAGAATTAACAACGCTTCAAGAAAGAATCAACAAAATGTTTGAAGACGTTTTGCCATCTTTTAGCTTGCAGGATTCAAAATGGTTACCAGCTGTGGATATTTACGAAACTGATGGTAATATTCAAATTGAAGTAGAAGTACCCGGAATGAATGAAAAAGATTTAAAGGTAAAAGTAGAAGACAATACTTTAACTATTTCTGGTGAGCGCAAGTTTGAAAAGAAAGAATCCAAAGATAATTATTACAGGATTGAACGCAATTACGGGACATTCACAAGAAGTTTCTTTTTGCCAGACAATGTTGATAAAGAACAAATTAAAGCAAAATATGAAAACGGTATCTTAAAAGTAGAATTACCTAAGAAATTAGAAGCAAAACCAAAAGAAATCGAAATTGCAGTACAAAAGTAAAAAAATCGTCAAAAGGGGCTTTAAGCCCCTTTTGATTTAATGAGGTATATTTATGGATATAAATAAATTAACAATTAAATCTCAAGAAGCATTACAAAACGCAAAAAATATAGCAAATTCTTATAATAATCAGTTTGTAAGTTCGCTACATTTATTAAAAGCCCTAATTAACGATAAAGATGGTATAACACCAACCATTTTTAAAAAAATAGGTATTAATTTAAACCAATTAAATACGGAGCTTGAAAAAGCAATTGAAAAGATCCCAAAAGTAAGCAATATACAGGATGATCAAATATATATAACCTCGGAACTAAACGATGTTTTTAAAAGAAGTGAAGAAGAAGCAAATAATTTAAAAGATGAATATATAAGTGTAGAGCATTTCTTGCTTGCTTTGACCGAAAGGTGTGATGCTGCAGTTGTTTTAAATGTAGTAGGCGCCACAAAAGACAAAATTTTAAAAAGTTTAGTGGATATTAGAGGTGGTGTGCGTATTACAGATCAAAACCCTGAAGAAAAGTACGAAGCTTTAAAAAAGTATGGGAAAGACATAACTGAACTTGCAAAAGCAAACAAACTTGATCCGGTAATAGGTAGGGATGAAGAAATAAGGCGTACAATTCAAATTCTATCAAGAAGGACAAAAAACAACCCTGTTTTAATAGGTGATCCTGGTGTTGGAAAAACTGCCATTATTGAAGGTTTGGCTCAAAGGATAGCAAAAGGAGATGTTCCAGAAAGCCTTAAAAACAAATCGGTAATTGCGCTTGATTTAGGAGCTCTTGTTGCTGGTGCAAAATACAGGGGTGAGTTTGAGGATAGACTGAAAGCAGTTTTAAATGAAGTAAAGCGCTCAGAAGGTAATATTATTTTATTTATTGACGAACTTCATACAATAGTAGGCGCTGGAGCAAGTGAAGGTAGCCTTGATGCTTCAAATATGCTAAAGCCAATGCTTGCAAGAGGAGAATTAAGGTGCATAGGTGCAACAACACTCAAAGAGTATAGAAAGTACATAGAAAAAGATGCAGCTCTACAACGTCGTTTTCAGCCAGTATTTGTAGCAGAGCCTAGTGTTGAAGAAACTATCTCAATCTTGCGAGGCTTAAAAGAAAAATACGAGATTCATCACGGTGTAAAAATAAAAGATGCTGCAATTATAGCAGCGGCAGTTTTGTCAAATAGATACATTACAGATAGATTTTTGCCAGACAAAGCAATTGACTTAATTGATGAAGCTGCAGCAAGCTTGAAAATTCAGCTGGAAAGCACATTTGAGCCAATCGATAATTTAAATAGAAAGATAGCCCAGCTTGAAATAGAAAAAGAAGCCTTAAAGCGCGAAAAAGATGAGGAATCTAAAAAACGACTTGAGGCTTTAGAAAATGAATTAGCTCAGCTTAAAGAACAGTTGAATGTTTTAAATGCAAAATGGCAGTTTGAGAAAAACTTAATTAAGGAAATCCAGACTATACAAGAAAAGATTGACAATACAAAATCTCAAATTGAATTAGCAGAAAGAAGCGGTGATTTCGAGAAAGCTAGTATTTTAAAATACGGCGAACTGCCAAAGCTAACAAAAGAATTAGAAGAAAAAAATAAACAGTTAAATAGCCTTGATGAAAGGCTTTTAACCCAGGAAGTAACTGAAGAAGAAATTGCAAATATTGTATCAAGATGGACTGGTATTCCTGTTCAAAAGATGCTTGAAGGTGAAAAAGAAAAACTTATTAAAATGGAAGAAAACTTACAAAAACGCGTTGTAGGTCAAGATCAGGCGGTAATTGCTGTGAGTGATGCAGTAAGAAGATCAAAACTTGGCTTATCAGATCCAAATAGACCAATTGCTTCATTTTTATTTTTAGGTCCAACCGGTGTTGGAAAAACAGAACTATCAAAAGCTCTGGCAGAGTTTTTATTCGACGATGAAAAGGCTTTAATTAGAATAGATATGAGTGAGTACATGGAAAAATTCTCTGTATCAAGGCTTATCGGCGCACCACCTGGTTATGTTGGGTATGAAGAAGGTGGTCAGTTAACTGAAGCAGTGAGGAAAAGGCCGTATTCTGTTATTTTACTTGACGAGATAGAAAAAGCACATCCAGATGTATTTAACATACTATTACAAGTTTTAGACGATGGAAGACTTACAGACTCAAAAGGTGTAACTGTCGACTTTAGAAATACAATTATTATTATGACATCTAATTTGGGAAGCCAATACTTAATTAATTTAAGAGAAGATAAAAGTCCAGAAGAGTTTAAAAAAGATTTTGAAAAAGTTAAGGAAAATATAAACGCTGAATTAAGAAAATTTTTCAAGATTGAGTTTTTAAATAGGATTGATGAAATAATTATATTCAATCCTTTAAGTACAAATGAAATCAAAAAGATTGTTAGGTTACTACTGGAGAAAACTCAAAATAAACTAGCACAAAGAGGCTTTAAAATTAGCTTTTCAGATAACTTACTTGAAAAAGTGGCTAAAGAAGGCTTTGACCAGATTTACGGTGCAAGACCTCTTAGGCGTTTTATTCAAAACAACATTGAAAATCTTATAGCCAAAAAAATCCTCACAGGCGAAATAACAAAGGATAATTCTTACCTTGTAGATATTTCTGGCGACGAAATTGTTTTTTTAAAACAGTGAATAAAAAAAGCGACTAGGTAAGTCTAGTCGCTTTTTTGGTTGATTTTTCTTTAAAAAAGCTATAAATTTTCAATATGAAGTATATCGCATGTATAATTTTATACATTTTTATTTTTATAGGATATGCATGGGCTGGAACTATAGAAAATTACTCTAATTTAAATTTATTACCACAAAGCTCTATTTTTGATTCTAACTCAGAAAATATAAATTTAGGAAAAATAAAGCCAAATGAAAATACATCTTTAGGTATAGGACTAAGTGCAAATGTAGATAAATGGAATATATGTTCTGGAAGATACTCTTTAAATTCACTATGTGTTGATTCAAATTTTAGCCAACCAGTTACGCAAACACTTATTGGACCAAAGATAAATTTTGAAAGTAAATCATCTCAAGGTGGTTTTGAATCAAGTGTTTCATATACATCATCGAAAGCCCTTCCAATAGAGCCTTCCAGCGCTCCAGCAAATATAAACCGTTTTAAAATGGAATCCAGTGTAAACTTAAACTTAACAAACGATGCTCAATTAAAATTTATCGGAGAATATAAACATAATCAAGTAAACAAAAATCCAAACAGTATAATAAATACTATACCAAAAGACGAATTTGGTGTGGGTCTTAAACTTAATATTGGTTTTTAGATTGACCTAATTCTTTTGATCGTTTTGTAGCTGCTTCTATCGTGTCCATTAATATACCTCTAAGGCCAGCTCGTTCCATTACATTTAAGCCATATATAGTTGAGCCACCAGGAGATGTTACCAGATCTTTAAGTTCTGCTGGGTGTGTTTTTAGCTTAAGTACAAGTTCTGCTGCACCTTTTAAAACCTGTGCGGAAAGCTTAATTGCGTCTTTTCTCTTTAAACCCATTTTTACACCAGCATCTGCCATTGCTTCAATAATTTCAAATGCATAAGCGGGTCCACTACCAGATAGACCTGTTATTGCATCCATTAAATCTTCTGTTTCTAAGATTACTGTCCTTCCTATTAGGCTCATTATTGCTATTACTATTTCTTCTTCTTCTTTTGTAATATAATCATTGCAATAGATTGCTGTGATAGATTCTCTTACCAAAGCTGCAATATTTGGCATTGTTCTTGCAATTTTTGCATCTTGTCTTAGAAATCCTGCGATATCTTGCGTCTTAATGCCTGCTGCTATGGATATTATAAGTTTTTTATCATCAACTGCTTCTTTAATATCTGATAAACAATCAAAAATATCAGCGGGTTTTACTGCTATGATAATAATTTCAGAACGATTAGCTACTTCAAAGTTATTAAATACACTTACATCGTATTCTTCTCTTATAATGTCACCTTTATGTTTATCTGCTGCAAAAATATTTTCTTTTGGTATACCCATGCTTATAAGCCCGCTCAAAAAAGCGCTTCCCATATTACCTACGCCAATAAAACCAATTTTTTTATCTTTGAGCATTTTTTTAACCCTCCTTTGTTAAATATACCAAAAAATTTAAAATTTGTGTATAATTTTTTTGTGGATATTTTATTTTATGAAATCTTAAATTTTGCTTTATCAAAAAAACTCTTTTACAAAAATCAAAAAATAGGTATTGGTGTTTCTGGAGGTGGTGATTCTGTATTGCTTTTTTATTTTTTTAAAAATATACAAAAAGAATTTAATTTAGATTTGGTTGTGCTTCATTTTAACCATAAAATAAGGCCAGATTCAGATGATGATGAAGTATTTGTTGAAAATTTGGCAAAAAAACACAATGTGTATTTTTTTTCTGATAGAGCTGATGTTCTTGAAATTTCTAGACAAAAAAATACAAACCTCGAAGAACAGGCAAGACTTCTTCGATATGATTTTTTTAATAAGTGCAAAAAAAAGTTTAATTTAGATAAGATTGCCACCGCTCATACAAAAAATGACCTTATTGAAACGTTCCTTATTAATTTAATAAGAGGTTCTTCACTTGATGGTTTGGTTTCATTAAAACCAAGCAGAGCTTTTTACATAAGGCCTATGCTTTTTTTAGAAAAAGCTCAAATAATAAATTATTTAAATGAAAACAATTTACATTATAAGACAGACACTACAAACTTTGACACAAACTATACGAGAAACAAAATTAGAATTGAGCTAATGGAGACCCTTAAAATCTATAATCCAAACATATTATCTACATTATATAAAGAAATAGAGCTATTAAGTATTGACTCACAGAGTTTAAATTACATTGCTTTTGAAAATTTTACTCAATCCTGCACTTTTCTTAAAAATAAAGCATTAATTAATTTAAAATTTCTTTCAAATGATTATGCTATCAGCTCGCGTGTTTTAAAAAAAGCTGTAAGTAAAATTACTGGTTCTTACTATTCTTTAAGTTATAATAATATTAATCGATTAATGGATGTAATTAAATCAAATAAAATTTTAGTTTTAAGAAAACACATAAAAGCCTATAAACAGAATAATTTTCTAATCATAGAAAAATTATGAAACTTAAAACTGCAATTAGCAAAATCAACGCTCTGCTAAAAAAGCACGGTATAGAAAGCTCAATACTTGAAAGTACTATCATAGCATCATATATTTTAAAAAAAGACGATTGTTTCATATTATCAAACCCTGATTTTCAAATCAGTGAGTCTATTTTTGAAAAAATGTTTACTATGGCAGCAAACAGAGTTGCTGGTGTTCCTCTTGCATATTTAACTCACAAAAAAGAGTTTATGGGTTTAAATTTTTATGTTAATGAAAACGTGCTTATACCAAGGCCAGAAACCGAACTTTTAGTACAAGAAGCAATTGGTTTTATTCAAAAATATAATTTTAAAAATATAGTTGATTTATGTACTGGATCTGGTGCAATTGCTATATCAATTGAACATTTTACTTGTGTAAACGTTGCAGCCTGTGATATTTCTTATAAAGCTTTAAAGGTTGCAAGTATAAATAAAAAACTCCATCAATCAAATATTTATCTAGTTAACAGTAATTTGCTTTTTGCATTTAAAGGACCAATTGATATGATTGTTTCAAATCCACCATACATTTTACCAAGTGAGTTTGATAGTTTATCTAATGAAGTAAAAAAAGAACCAAAAATCGCTCTTTTGTGTGATGAAGATTATCTTCTAATAAAAACCATTATAGAGCAATCGAGCCGTCTGGCAAAGTTTTTGCTTATGGAAATATCACCAAACATGAAAATCTTTTTAGAACAATTTGATAAACTATTTTGCATAAAAAAAGATTATGCAGGTTTAGATAGAGTAGCTATATTTAGGTTTTAGAAAATTTTTCAATCAAATGTTCCAGTTCGTCTTTAGAGTGAAAAGTAATTTCTATTTTACCTTTTTTGCCTGTAAATTTAATTTTTATAGGAGCATCAAGCCACTCTTTGAGGACTTTTTCATACTTACTAAAATCCATCTGAGATTTTTTTTCCCTTACTTTTGCTTCTGTGTCCCTTACATTTAGTTTTTTTTCAACAATTAGTTTGGCAATCTCAATTTGAAACAATTCATTATCAAGCGATAAAAGAGCTCTGGCGTGACCTGCAGTTATTTTATTGGTTTTAATAAGTTCTATAATTTCTTCTGGTAGGTTTAAAAGCCTTAGAGTATTTGTAATTGTTGTGCGGTTTTTACCTAATTTATCGGCTAATTCTTCCTGTGTGTAGTTAAAATTTTCAATTAGTTTTTTATAAGCTAAAGCTTCATCAAGCGGACTTAAATCTTCCCTTTGAATATTTTCTATCAATGCAATTTGGGCTGCTTCTTCATCTGAAAAATTTTTAATAATAGCAGGTATTGTTTGTAATCCGGCAAGTTTTGAAGCTCTAAGTCTGCGTTCTCCTGCAATAAGTTCGTAAGAATCTTCTTTTTTTCTTATTATAATTGGCTGAATTACACCTTTTTCTTTTATTGAATTAACAAGCTCTAAAAGAGAATCATCGCTTTCAAAATTTCTTGGCTGGTAAGGGCTTGGTTTTATATCATCAATTGCTATATTTTCAATATTTTCACTGTCTTCTTTAAAATCGCTAAATATAGCAGACAAGCCTTTACCCAGAGCTTTTTTTTCAGCCACTTTTCAAAACCTCTTTGGCTAAAGCTAAATAGTTTACGCTTCCAGCTGATTTTATGTCATAGGTTATTACTGGTTTTCCAAAACTTGGAGCTTCTGCTAATTTTACATTTCTTGGAATAAGCGTTTTAAACATGTATTTGAAGAAATGTTGTTTTATTTCATTTTCAACTTGTCTTGATAGGTTATTTCGTTTATCATGCATAGTTAATAGAATGCCTTCAATTTTAAGGTTTGGGTTGAACGTTTTTTTGGCAAGATTTATAGTATTAATTAATTGAGCTAAACCTTCAAGCGCGAAATACTCGCATTGCACAGGTATAAGTACAGAATCAGATGCTACAAGTGCGTTTATTGTAAATAAGCTCAGTGATGGTGGACAATCAATGAGTATATAATCAAACTGGTCTTTAACCTGAGTTACCAAGTTTTTCAAAATAAACTCTTTGCCTTCTTTGTCTTTAAGCTCGCTTTCTATTGCGATGGATGAGATATTTGAAGGTACAAGGAAAAGATTCTTTATAGATGTGTATTGGATAAGAGATTTCAGTGTTTTTTTACCAATTAATGCTTGATATATGGAATCTGTTTTCAGTACTCCAAGACCGCTTGTGGCATTAGCTTGAGGATCCATATCAATAATTAAAACTTTTTTTGAAAAAATTGCCAAAGCGGTACCTAAGTTTATAGCTGTAGTAGTCTTACCAACACCACCTTTTTGATTTGTGATACTAATTACTTTTGCCATTTTTAACCAACTCTTTTTCAATAATGTTCAACATGTCTTTGCAGGCTTCTTTTTTGCACAAGCCAAAAGCCGCATTAGACATCTCAACCAACTCATTTACTTTTATATAGTATATAAAATTTTTTAGAAAATATCCATTAAAATCTTTATCCAAAATTAACTTAGCAGCATTGGATTTTTCAAAAATTTGTGCGTTAAAGTACTGGTGGTTGTAAATCGCGTGTGGATATGGCACAAGAATTGATGGCAAACCGTAACATGCAATTTCAGATAAAGTACTTGAGCCTGCCCTTGATACAATAATGTCAATGCTTGAGTAAAATTTGTCCATATTGTGTATAAAATCATACACTTTAGATTTTATGTTGTATTTTTGATAAATTTCAAGCGCTTGCTTATAATCATCAATACCTGTTTGGTGAATAATTTCAATTTTTGATTTTATTGTATCATCAATTATTTGAGCAAACTCAAATAATGCTTTGTTTATAGTTTTAGCACCACGACTGCCACCAACAACGCCTATTCTTAAAAAGTTACTTGAAAAATGTCTATTTTTTGGAAAATTCATTTTCCTTATAGGGTTGCCTGTAGAATAAACATGCTTTTTTTTAAAAAATTGCCTGGTAGAATCAAAATTTACAAATACTATATTGCAAAAGTTAGCTAATATTTTATTTGCAAGCCCTGGTATTGAGTTTTGCTCAACAATGATTCTTTTTTTATTTGTGAGACTTGCGCTTAATAAAACTGGAAAGCTTGTATATCCTCCAAAACCTATTACAAATACTGGCTTATACTTTAGATCATAATAGATGCACTTTATCGTAGAGCTAATAAGATGAATTATGCTTTTTATTTTTTCAATGTAGTTTTTTCCAGCAAACCCCTTTGTTTTTAGTAATTTATACTCGACGCCCAAATTTTTTGCTAATTTTTTTTCAATACCAAATTGGCTTCCTATGAAAATAGGTTCGTAATTATTATCTTTAAGATATTTTATAAAACTTTCAGCTGCAAAATAATGTCCACCTGTTCCACCACCTGTGACAAAAACTATCCTTGACATAAATAGCTAACCGTATTGGAATTTTTAAAAGATTTCTGGATTGTAAAAACTTTATCAGCAACTTTTTGGATTTCTGATGAATGTGTTATGCATATTAGCTGATTTTCTAAAGAAAGCTTTTTTAGTTTGATAGCTATGGCTTCAAGCGTTTTGCCACCTGTGCCCTCTTCTATCTCGTCAAATATAAGTGTATTTTTGTTTTTTTGCCCTATATACTCAAAAAGCGCCAGAATAAACCTTGATTTTTCACCGCCAGATGCAATTTTTTGAAGCTCTTTTTTTGGTAAGTCCTTATTTGCAGAAAAAAGTAGAATAATTTTATCTTGACCGTTTTGAGTAAAGTCGATTGTATTAAAAACAATATCAAAATCTGCGTCTTCAAGCATCAAATCACGCATATTTTTTTTAATACCAAGAATAAATTTTTGCGCTTGTTGTTTTCTTTGAGCAGATAGGTTTTCTGCAGCTTTTAAGAGATCGACTTCAAGATTTTCAAGCTCAATTTTTTGTTTTGTTATTTGCTCTTTTAGCGTATCTTTTTTTTCAATCAAACCTTTCAGGTGCTTTTTTTCTGCAATAATTTCATTTAGGCTTTTAGCAAATTTCCTTTGTAGATTTTCTAATTCAAAGAGTCTTTTTTCAATATTATCAATAGAAATTTCATCATCGGTGTTTTGCTCAAACAAAGGCTTAATAGCAATAAGCTCGCTTAGTATTTTATCTAAAGCATTGCTTATTGATTGTATTTTTTTAGATTCTAAAGCATTTATTTTTTTAAATGATGATACAATTGCATCAAAAATATTATTTTGACCTTCATAAAGCAAGTTATTTAGCTGGCTTATAAAGTCTTTAATTGCCAGATCCTGTTTTATTTGTTTTCTTTTTTCTATTAGCTCATCATACTCGTTTTCTTTTGGATTTACTTTTTCTATCAATTCCAGAAGAATCTCAGGATGAGAATTTTCAATATTTTTTATTTCATGCTCAAGTTCATGTATGGCTTTTTTAGTTTCATTGAATTTTTCAAATGCCGATTTGTAATCTTCAATTACCGTTGTATCAACAAATAAATCAAGCACTTCAAGAAATTTGTCTTTTTCAAATAGTTCAAACCTGTAGTCTTGCGATACAATATTTACAATTTCGTTTTTTATTGTTTGGGCAGTTTTGTTGCTAAGTGTTCTGTTGTTTAATGACAATTGAGATTTGCTTTTTTTTATGGTTTTTTCTATTTTAAACACTTTTTGCAAAAATCCATATTTTGACAAATCCGCTTCAAAATCAATGCTTATTGTAGATGAGTCAGCAAAATTTCCTATCATTTCGGTATCGTTTTTGCTTGAAAAAATCTCATTTATTGCTTTTAAAATAAGCGATTTTCCTGAGCCAGATTCGCCTACAATGGCATTAAAATGCTCATCAAAATTAAGCTCAATATCTTTGATTGTTAAAAAATTCTTAATCCTTATGCTTTTTATCATAATCCAGGGATGTAATTTTTCTTTCTTCCCACCCAAGTTTTATTCTTAGTATATCGAAGTAATTCTTGTTTTTATCTGTAATTAGCTTTATTTTTCTTGATGATTTGCTAATTATAATTTTGTCGCCTTTGTTTAACCTAAAGCCCACCTGACCATCAAGAGTTAAAAATACTCTATCTATGTCTTCATGAAGCTGCAGATGTATAGTAACATTGTCAGGCAACACAATAGGTCTATTAGATAATGTATGAGGTGCAATTGGTGTTAAGATAAATGAATCAAGTTCTGGGTAAACAATTGGCCCGCCTGCTGCCAAATTGTAAGCTGTTGAGCCAGATGGTGTTGCAACAATAAGGCCATCAGCAAAAAATGTTGAAACAAACTGTTTTTTTGAGCAGTATTCGATGTATGTATCAATGCCAATAATTTTGGCAAGCGCCCCTTTATTTATTACGACATCGTTAAATACGCTGTAGTTTTGAAAACTGTTTGAACTTGGCTGAAAATTTACATTTATTATCATTCTTTCTTCTATTGCAAAATCATTGTTAAATATTTTTTCCAAGTTATAAAACATGTTTTCAACTGAAATCTCAGTTAAAAAACCAATTTTACCAAGATTTACGCCCACTATTGGTATATCGTAACTTGATTTTAAAACGACACGTGTTGCACTTAAAAATGTACCATCTCCGCCAAGTACAATAATTAAATCAAGCGGTTCTTGCAAAACAGGTGTATCGCCTTCTAGACTTTCTACATCTATCTCAAAGTTTACTGTAGCATTTTTTTTTGTTAGAAAGCTTTTTAATTCATTGACAAGTATATCTAAATTTTTAACATTTGACTTTTTAATTATACCAATTTTTCTAATCAACATTTAAACTCTTTAAATAAGAAACAAATAGGTTGGACGTATACTCATCTATATTTGTGAAGTGAATTTCTTTAGGTAAATCATTTGTTTTTAAAAATTCAATTACTGAATCTGTAATAATTTTTACACCACGTTCTTTTGGAAAACCAAAAATTCCCGTTGAAATAGCAGGTATAGCAATTGAGTTTAAATTGTATTTTTTGGCTAATTGCAATGCACAAATCACAGCACTTTTTAGCAAGTTTTCCTCGCTATTTGTGCCTCCTTGCCAGACTGGGCCAACAGCATGTATTACATACTTTGCTTTGAGGTTACCGCCTGAGGTAATAGCACAACTGCCAGTTTTTACATAACCTATTTTGTCACTTTCTTCCTGAATAACAAAACCACCTTTTGAAACAATAGCTCCTGCAACGCCTCCACCGTGCTTTAGATAATTGTTAGCTGGGTTAACTATTGCTTGTGTGCTTTCTTGTGTTATGTCGCCAGTTATGACTTTTATGGTTTTATCATTTAAGCTTATTGAATAAATTTCCATCGCATAAGCTCCTTTTACTTTTAAGCAATTATACAGTTTTTTTTGACAAATTCAAATGTGTTTGTTAGAATTTTATTAATTAAATAATTTAAAGCGCCTGTAGCTCAACGGATCAGAGCAACGGACTTCGGATCCGTTGGTTGGGGGTTCGAATCCCTCCAGGCGCGCCACATTTAGGATTTTACAATTAAAAATTAAAGTACTTTGCTCAAAGGGATGGATTTATTTTGTTAATATTTAAAGCCAATAAAACAAGTTTTTATTTTTTCTCCAAAATATAAATAACACTAACACTTGCCTCAATGTTTAATCTACCAGCTTCAATAGGCACACTTGGGACACTACTTTTGTTTAACATAAACTTATCAAAATAAATAGGTGCTGGCGTTTTTTCTGTAATAGATATGTTTTTTATACCTATTATTTGGTAGCCTGTGTTTATAAGTGCGCTTTGAGCTTTTAAAAGTGCATCTTCCATAGCTTTTTCTATTGCTTTTAACTTAAGGTTTGATATATTTGATGACTCAAAATAAATTCTATTTATCTCATCAATACCAAGCTCGCTTACTTTGCTTATTAAAAATCCCATTTTGTCTATAGATGATTTTATATTAAATGTTTCTTTGGCTTTGTAGCCAGCTAGATTATTAGTTTTTGTCTTGTCATCGTATTGATAAACAGGCTCAAGCGTCAAGTTTGTTGTGGATAAATTATCCTTTTTAATTCCAAGCTTAAAAAGTGCCTTTACTACATCGTTGGCTTTTTTCGAAAGTACAAACATAGCCTTGGCTGGGTCTGGACTTTGTGAAATAATCGAAATATCTATACTTGCTATGTCTGGGATGGCTGTAATGATTCCATGTCCAGAAACAGACAATGTTGCATTTTCATTGGCATTTGCGTTTGTTGCTAGTACGAAAAAAAATATTAATAAGACAAAAAGTTTTTTCATTAATAAACCTACTTTTTCCTGTCTAAAATTTGTAGTTTATTTTAAAACATAAAAAAAACTGCAAAATTTCCTTTATTTTTATTTGAAAACCTCCTTTTGTGTCATTCTGAAGCGCTAGCGAAGAATCTACTTCTTAATTTTTTAAGCATCGAGATTCATCGAAAACTAACGTTTTCTTAGAATGACGAGAAAACAATTACAATGTCCCTTCAAAACGGGAAAGAACAACAAGCTCTTATCTTGCCAACAAAGCCAATAACTAGCTTGCGGCAAAACGCCCGTAATTCCCTTCAAAACGGGAAAGAA